>JAYWHF010000680.1:0-6044 GCA_043777855.1 Gammaproteobacteria bacterium
CCCAACACCTGGATCTGGTGGTGTTTATAGTTGGGGTGGGTTTGATTTTGCATCGAGCAATATTAGAGACGTTTATATCGATTTTTGGGCGAAAATGCCGAACGCGAAATATGGTTTAAAATTTGTGAAGGTTTTTGGGCAGCGCTCAGACACTAATTATGCCAATACAACCTTTGGCTTGGATTACACGGGGATTGATTATGGTGCAATGTATACCATAGGTTTTGGTGACGGCTCTAGTTCATCGAATGATATGCAAAATGCCATCAACTTTTCGGGAGAGGATCCTAGCTGGGTCGGCAGATCTTACGGCAAGGCAGTATTGAACACACCGCAAAAAAAGCTTTGGGCATCTTCTAGTTGGTCGGATTCATGGCATCACTTCAGAATTCATATTAAGTTTAACTCCGGTACCACTCAGGCGAATGAAGTGGCGGATGGGGAGTATTACGTAGAAATAGACGATAAGGTGTATGTTGATGCCAAGAATGTTTTCAACCGACACTATTCCAATGCGCCGATTCAAAAAGTAGCTTTTCTCGACTGGACGCAGGGCGGCGGATATCCGTTTGAGATATGGTATGACGAAATTAAAATTACGACAGGTGGTTTTTTTGACAAAAGACCTGTTCCTCCCGTCGCACCGACAATGATTTTGAAATAGTAGTTATCGAATGAAAGAAAGTTTCTGCTGCACGTGGATTACGTGGGAAAAGCAAATAAGAAATCGCAGTTTAAGTCATAAGTTTAACGCGACACTGTATGAGTTTGACTATCAAGGAAATCAGTTGCTGCGTTATACCAAGTGTATTTTTAATACGCTTGGTATCTTGTATAAACACAGAGATGGTGTAATTTTTGTGCAAATGCCGTCTTTGGTACTTGCCGCCGTGGCTCTAATTTCCAAACCATTTTTTCGATTTACGCTAGTCGTTGATGCCCATAATGCAGGAATTTTCCCTGAAAACAGATGGATGCGTGCTCTTGCCGATATCATCATTCAGAAGGCAAACTTCATCATAGTAACCAATCAGACTTTGGCTGAAATTGTTGTTGCTAGAGGCGGCAAGGCACTCATCATTCCCGATCCGCTGCCTAACTTGCCCGACGCGGAAACATTGCGGGGCTTAAAAATTGAATCTGGTAGCGTGCTTTTTATATGCTCCTGGGCAAGCGACGAGCCCTTTTTCGAGGTTTTTCGCGCGGCCGAAGAGCTCAGTGAATTCACCTTTTACGTTACCGGCCGAAGTAAAGGTAAAGAGCTAGGCTATGGTAGACCCCTACCAAAAAATATTGTGTTAACCGGCTATTTGTCCGATGACGATTATCATCATCGGCTCGCAACCTCAGAAATCATTTTGGATTTAACGACTCGTGAAAATTGTTTGGTGTGCGGCGCTTATGAGGCAACTGCTTTAGAGCGGCCTTTCATAGTCTCTGATAAAAAAGCAATTAGAGAATATTTTAGTAAGGGATGCATCTATGTTGAAAATACTACTCAAGATATCGTTCGCGGTGTGATTGCTATGTCTGCCCAACATGGCCAGTTAAAAGAACAGGTTGTGCGTGGTCGTGTGGAGATAGAAAGCCATTGGGTTTTGTTATTCGAAAAAGCCAAGTCTCTCATTTTTGAGCCTTAGCGCCGTTATATCTTCCCCATAAAGCCCTTATCCATCAAATCCCGAAAGTGTTTGTTCGAACGCATTAGCTCGGCATAAGAACCTTCAGCAACTATCACTCCTGAATCGAGTATGCATATCTTGTCTGAAAGCTTAATCGCCGCCGGCCGATGAGAAATGACAATGGTTAGAACATCTTTTTTTAGCTTCTCTAAGAGAGTCATCAGCTCAAACTCCGACTCAATGTCTAGCGCACTTGTAGGCTCGTCCAAGATTAGAATCTTGTTATTTCGATAGAGCGCCCTTGCAATACCTATTCGCTGTCTTTGGCCGCCGCTGAGTAATTTCCCGTCTTGCCCCAAGTTTGAATGTATACCCAGAGGAAGCTTCTCAACAAACTCCATTGCATTCGCTTGTTGTAGAGCGCTCTTAACCTTTTCGATATCGATTTCGCTGGCGTCCATGCCGAATGCGACATTCGCGACCACACTGTCATCCAAAATAAATATATGTTGTGGCACGTAGCCAATGCTGTGTT
Source organism: Gammaproteobacteria bacterium (assembly GCA_043777855.1). Taxonomy (GTDB): domain Bacteria; phylum Pseudomonadota; class Gammaproteobacteria; order Pseudomonadales; family Cellvibrionaceae; genus Cellvibrio. The sequence goes on from JAYWHF010000680.1 coordinate 2,158, forward strand.
GATAGTTGCTCAGCGCTTGGCCGGAAAGCAGTTTTCCATCAGTTTCTATATGGCCTGATAGTGGCTCGAGCAGGCCCAACATTATGTCCGCTAGCGTGGATTTTCCAGAGCCGGATGGCCCGGCGATTGTGTTCAATTCTCCCCGGTTAAACGCTATGCTGATCTCATTTAGCACGGGGTCTTTTGCGGCGGGGTATTTGTAACAAATTTTGTTAAGCGTGATTTGATGGATGGAAGACAGCGGTTTGCCTGAATGAACTGGTGTTGATTCTGTGAGTACATCTAAATGCTGTTTGAGTTCGGTGGTAACGCTGCCGTTGGCGCTCATGCTTGCGGCCGATTTATAAATCTGTTGCATCGTAGGTAAAAGTTTGTAGCCGGCTATCGCATACACACTCAGTATGGCAACAACACTTCCATCGTTTCCTTTGGCCAAAAGTAGGACTATGGCAAAAACAAGAATGGCGCCAAAGGAAATTGTTTCAATGGCGAATTTAGGCAGGTCCCCGGCCAGAACAATATACGCTGAGGAGTTTAGTCCGGAGAAATTAGTTTTTTTGTAAATGTTGCTGTACTTATCTTCAAGTGTATTTAGCTTAATATCCTTGATGCCAATAAATGATTCTGAGAGAACAGATTGAATGGTTTCATTTCTGTCGGTGACCACTTTCCCATGACGATGCAATGAATTTTTAATGATCCAATAGATAGCGACGTAAGCTCCGCCAATAATCATTGCGGAAGCCATGGCAATGAGCGGATTGAGAAACAAGAGCCCCGTTAGGATAACGCATGCGATGAATAGATTGCTGCAAAGCAGCAGGTAAGGCTGCATCACCATATAGACGAATCTGGGCGCCTCTTGAGTGATAGTGGAGACAAGTTGGGTATAGTTTGTGCTTTTATGAAACAAGTAGTTTCTATTTAAGAAATTACTGTAAAGCCGATACTGCAAATTGCTTCCTATAGAGATTGAAAATTTTAACAAAAACCATAGCGTTGCAGCAGAGACAGCATTTGATAAAAAGATCATGCTGATAGACATTATCGCAAATGCAATAATAAACTCCTTATCGCTGTTGAGCGATAAGAATTCGTATAGATATTGCAATTGCGGGCTGCTGTGTATTGTCGCTGGATTTGAAATGATTCCGATAAATGGTGCAATACTGGCAGCACCCACGACTTGAATAACGGCAGAAAAAATAAAGAAAATTTGCAGCATTAGCATTTTCGATTTTTGTTCTTTCGTTAGCAATTTAAAAATATGGCGAATTATTTGTATGATGTACATCGAATAAGTATCTCGCTAATAAATGTCTCGTTAATAATTTTCTGCGTTGCACCTATTTTTTTCTCGGAGCATTTTTTGTAAGGGGCATTTCCGCGAAGAGCATTGCGTTATTTTTAGTGATTAACTTGCATCAGTAACGCAAATCTATCAATTTGATCCTTAACTGAAAATAGCATTTCTGCTCTTTTCCTAGACACAGCAGAAAATTTTTCTGCTGTGTCGGGGTGAGTCGACAAATGGCTTATTTTTTGTGCAAGTGCTTGGTAGTCGCCCGGCTTGATTAAGTATCCATTTCTTTCATGTTCAATGGTTTCTGATAAACCTTGTAAGTTAGAAACAATCAATGGTAACCCAGAAGCCATCATTTGTATGCTAGACATTGTAAAAGAATCCCAACCCGTTGAAGCAATAACACCTATGTGCGAGCCTCGCATCAATTCAGCAATATCTGATCTATACCCGGCAAAGGTTACATGGTCTTGAGCTTGCTTACCTATTAGTAATTTTTCGTAAGCTTCGGCTTCATTATTCTTATTGCCACATATTACAAAATGAATATCCAAAAACTGTAAAGTATCAACGAGTTGCGCAGCAGCTTGAACAATTACTCTTACGCCTTTTCGCTCTTCCATATGTCCGGAATAGAAAACAATTTTTCGATTTCTCGGAATTTTTAAATGGTGATATGTATAGTCTTCGTTATTGTAGTTGGGAAAAAATCTGTCAGTGTCAACGCCAAGATAAATGATACTTGTTGCTGACTCGGCTATTCCACGGCCATGAGTTGCCGTTCTGCACATGGCTTCAGACTCAAAGATAAATTGATCAGGCTTGTTTTTAGTGAGTAGGCATTCAAGCTTTTTAAGCTGCAGTTTTAGCCCTGAATTTAAACTACTCATGCTGGCGCCCCAGTAGGAGATAATCTTTTTCACCCCGGCGCGCTTTAAAACCGATATCACTGGGCTAGGGAACCCCAGATCAAAGGCCAGAACTACAGTGACTTCATTATCTTTAATGAGTTGTGCCAAAGTGCTGTGCGTTTTTATGTCAAGATAGTCACATTCAATGGTGTGCGAATTATTTTTTGTGGTGGTGGTTTTGAATGACCAAAAAATTTGCTCATTGGCGAAACCTGCCTTTCTCGCTGCAGCTAAAAATACTGATTCTAAAGATTTTATTGCGTAGCCAGTGTTTTCAGCGCAATGAATCATGAGAAGAATGGATTCTTTTCTCACTTGCATAGTATCCATAATCTAATAAATGTGAGATTTTTTAATATATTCAAATAATGGTAGTAAGCTTCGGGCTTCTGACTCAAGATTTTACAGTAACTGTAGCGCGCGCAGGATTTAGCAAGCGTTATTACACTGTCGACAATCGCTCTCAATGGCCGCCCCAGAAATTTCTTTCTTGCCATAACTTTTGCAATATGGTGTGCTGAATAAGCGCCGTCTATAAATTGTTTTCTAATATTTTCGGCTAAATATTCTCTATCTTTTAATCTGTGGCCGACGGGTGCTTCTGGAAAATAAATAAGATATTTTTTTTGCTCGATCATTCGGCGGTAAAGTAGCGTTTCCTCGCCGGCAATTAGTTTTGAACCGTTGCGGCCAAGTGCTGGGTCAAAGCCTCCAAGCTTCAGAATCAATTCTTTTTTCATACAGAAATTTTTTCCGTAAAACTCCCTATGAATATCGGTAACGGCTATGGCTTTATTGCCATAGTCAACCCCAACAAAACATGGAGTATATTCTGCTAAAAACCACCAAGGTTTGTCTTTATCCCAAATAATACTAATCCGACTATACAGACAATCTGGGTAACTTTCTTTGATGCGCTGAAGGTATGCCTCAATCCAGTTGGGCGGTATATCGGCATCATCGTCGGTAAATAAAATATAGTCTCCTTTCGCATTTGCGACGCCGGTATTCCGTGCATGTGACAAGCCTTGACGCCCTTCAAAGAGATAGACGTTAGCAATGTCAGTGTTGTTTGAAAAATTCATGTAGGCGTTCTTGGTGTGATCGGGAGAATTGTTATCAACCAATATAATTTCAACACTCGCTTTGTTTTGAATTTTTTGTGCGGACAATTGTTGCAGCGTGATAGCAAGCGAATCTGCGTTATTGTAAGTGCAAATGACGACGCTGATAATGGGCTGCGGACTCATGTTGTTTCTCAATGTCGGGTTCACAAGTTTAACGTTAGGCGTGGGTTTTAACAAGTTTGTAGAGCGAGCATGTAGATTGCAAATAGGCGTCTCTGCCCATTAAAGAGCGTGATAAAGGCTAAGCGTTTCTGCTGCATTTCTAGTGGCGGTGTAGGCGTCAGTTAATGTGACATTAATTGTTGGCGCAACTAGCAGCCAGCGTACTTTTTCGGCGTAGCCTTCAGGCGTATGCTCGAAGACCAGAAGGTCTGGATAATCTTGTAGAATGTCCGTTAGGCCCCCAATGTTGTGAGCCACAAGTGGAGTTCCTAATGCCATGGCCTCTAGCGCGGACATGGGTGTTCCCTCGTGGTCTGAGCACATGATAATGATATCCAGAGATTGAATACAGGATGCCATATCCTGCCGATGTCCGTGGAAAAA
>JAYWHF010000681.1:0-2182 GCA_043777855.1 Gammaproteobacteria bacterium
TGCGTTGCTAAGGGCTTTTTTTTTGTGAACTCTCCTCGATTTCTCCCTGCTTTTTGACGCCTTTAACGGCTAGGTTATTTCCCGTATAGCTGGCATAATCGGCGCGCAATTATATTAGGACCTATCTGCGCGGCTATCGCACTAAAAATGTTCAGTTAAGGTAGGTCTATCAATACGCGCTAATAAATTTAGTTGATGCGTTTCTTCACCATCTTAGTTTGAGGACAAATATGCAAGCTCAGGCCGTTCAACCACAACAAAAGCCTCGCAATCCTAATTTTTCATCAGGTCCGTGCAGCAAGCGCCCCGGCTACAATTTGGATCATTTAGATATTTCTACCTTGGGTCGTTCTCATCGTTCTACGATAGGCAAAGCGGCATTGCAGCGCGCTTGCGAGGACACTGCCGAACTTCTTGGGCTGCCTGAAGGATATCGAGTGGGAGTTGTGCCCGGGTCCGACACGGGAGCAGTAGAAATGGCCATGTGGTCATTACTCGGTGCGCGCGGCGTTGATATTTTACAGTGGGAGTCTTTCGGCAATGGCTGGTTGAGTGATGCGACTAAAGAGTTAAAGCTTAAAGTCAATGCTCATGAATCGGATTACGGCTTGTTACCTGATCTAACCAACGTTAATTTTGATAACGATGTTATCTTCACGTGGAACGGCACAACTTCCGGTGTGAAAGTACCGAACGGGGATTGGATTCCAGATAGCCGCCAGGGTTTGACCATTTGTGATGCGACCTCGGCAGTCTTTGCCATGGAAATGCCTTGGGAAAAATTAGATGTGATCACATTTAGTTGGCAGAAAGTACTCGGCGGCGAAGGCGCTCACGGCATGTTGATTTTAGGGCCGCGCGCGGTCGAGCGTTTAGAGTCTTACAAGCCAGTCTGGCCCATGCCGAAATTGTTTCGTATGACCAGTGGTGGCAAAATCGTTGAAGGTCTCTTTAAAGGTGAAACCATTAACACCCCGTCTATGCTGGCTGTATCGGATTATTTAGATGCGCTGGATTGGGTCCGCGCCATAGGTGGGGTTGAAGGAACTATTGCGCGCTCTAATGCAAATTTAGCGGTGTTACAGAAGTTCGTCGCCGAAAATGATTGGATCGATTTTCTCGCAAAGACTCCTGAAACGCTTTCCAACACGAGTGTTTGCTTTACGTTGAAAGCAACCGCTGATCAAGTAAAAACTATGATCAAGCTGCTAGACAGCGCTGGCGTTGCTTACGATATCGGCGCTTACCGTGATGCTCCAGCGGGGTTGAGGATTTGGTGTGGTGCCACCGTAGAGGCAGAAGACCTTAAAGCCTTGCTACCGTGGTTGAGTTGGGCTTATCACCAAGCGATAAACGCGTAAATTTCTTTCTTTTATGATCCTCAGGCCGTGTTTTCCACGGCCTTTTTTATTCAAACCTATTTATTCAAACAGATCGTTTGATAGGGAGCGCTATGTTTAAAGTTAAAACCTATAATCAAATTTCAGATAAAGGCTTGAGTCGCTTCTCTCGCGAAAAGTATCAAGTAGCGAGTGATCTTGAGGCGCCGGATGCCTACATTCTGCGTAGCCATAAGTTACAAGGCGAGGCATTGCCGGCCAGTGTAAAAGCCGTTGCTCGCGCTGGCGCCGGGACGAACAACGTACCTGTGCCCGATTACACTAAGCTCGGGGTTGTCGTTTTCAACTCGCCCGGAGCGAATGCTAATGCAGTAAAGGAGTTGGTGTTGGCGGGGATGTTATTGGGTTCGCGTGGAATTCTGCAAGGACTTGATTACGTGCAAAGCCTAACCCATATGAACGACGTTGAAGAAATGTCTAAATTGTTAGAAAAAGAGAAATCCAATTTCGCGGGATTGGAGCTGCAGGGCAAAACTTTGGGTATTGTCGGTTTGGGCGCTATTGGATCGATGATAGCGGATGCAGCACTCGCTCTTGGCATGCAGGTTATTGGTTTTGATCCAGCGTTGTCCGTTGATGCGGCTTGGCGTTTACCGAATCAGGTTGCCAAAATGGAAAACCTACAGTCTTTGTTGGCGCGAGCGGACTACATTACGCTGCATGTTCCGGCAATTGATGCCACGAAACATATGATTAATGCTGATACTTTAAGGATGACAAAAAAAGGCGCCGTTTTGCTGAACTTTGCTCGTGAAGCGATTGTTGATGCGCATGCGGTGGTT
>JAYWHF010000682.1:0-6029 GCA_043777855.1 Gammaproteobacteria bacterium
AACTTTAGGTTCTCAATGTGCGCCAAGGTCCCGTAATTGCAAAGGTCATTCCTGGCGTTTGAATGTTTACAAAAAGAGTTGAGCCATCCGGAGAAAAACAGGCGCCACAAAATTCACCTTTCTCGGGCTGTTGATTCATGGCAATGGTGTAAATTTTGCCAGCCGGAGTAATTCCGCGTAGGTAATTAAAATCGTCGCTCGCCGCTGAGTAACTGTCTTCGCTGATAATGATATCGCCCCAGGGTGATATTGCTAGATTGTCTGGAGCTTCCAGCACGGCGCGATCGCTCGACTCGTAAAACAATTCCAATTTACTGGGTGCTTCCGATTCGCGTGCGGTGCCTTCGTAGGGGCTTGGTTGATAACGCCAGAGTTGGCCGAGTTCTTTAGCGCCTCCATTGGTGGCGGAAAAATATAGTTCGCGTTGTTGATTTTTTTGGACGGTGAAAGTAATGCCTTCACTTCGTGTAAATATGGCTGCACCTTTCGCCCTTCCACGTTTATGCAAATCGCCTTCTGGTGATGTCACCTCGTCGAGATCGATCCATTTGCAGTTCATTAGCGTTTTCAGCGATATTTTTTCCGCTTTTTTTTGTTCGATATCTTTTGCCCAATTGCGCGTGTTAGCGGATGTTTTATCGACGATAGCCAAGGCTTGTAAACGACCTCCCGCGGCTAGTTTTTCTTTTTGGTTGGGAATAAAACGATAGAATATTCCTTGCTCGTCGTCTTCGGTCATGTAGACAATACCCGTCGTTGTATCGACGGCGCAGGCTTCGTGTTTGAAGCGTCCCATCGCTGTTAACGGGCTTGCATCAACTAACCCTGTTGCTGTGGAGGACACCTCAAATACATAGCCATGATTTTTTCCAAACCCTTTAGTGATGCCATCGCGTGTCTCTTCGCAACTTAACCATGAACCCCATGGGGTAGCGCCCCCGGAACAATTGGTTAGGGTGCCGCTCAGGCTCAGAAATGAATGCTCAACTTTTCCGGTCTGTTGATCAAATAAAAGATTTGTGGTGCCACCGTTAGCGGGCATTTCATTGTGGTAAAAGTCATAGGCTTTATTGCCGACAAATTTTCTTGCAAATGCGACATTTCCTCCAAATGAATCCGTCTTCATAAATTCGGGGTGTAGCTCATGGTTGCGAATCAGTAAGGTTTGATGAGGGTTGCCCTTTACCGGAAACGCAGCCATGCCGTCTGGAGAGTCTGGCGTTGTTAATCCATCACTCATGCGCCCGCCACTGCGCGAAATAATTTTATAGCTAAATCCTACTGGCAGATTAAGAATTTTTGCTGGATCTTTGATCAATTTGCCAAATTTGTTGATGCCGTCGATAGGGTCAATTGTGTAGTGTTGAGCCTGAATTGGGAGGTGACGAAAGGCGCTCAAGGCCAGTGCTGCAGCACTGGCATTTTTTAAGAAGTGACGCCGTGAAAATTCCATAGTCGTATCCGAATAATTGAAAGCTGTTACATTTAAATCTTACATAAAAAAGGCCCCTTGTCCCAATGGGAAGGGGCCTTTTTTAACGTTTTTAGATTGCCTTCTTAGTCGTCGCTAGACAAGCCGAGTAAGTGCAGCAAGCTGGTGAATAAATTAATAATGGATAAAAAGAGCGTAGTCGTCGCCAAAATATAGTTTGTTTCACCGCCATTAATGATTTCACTGGTTTGATAAAGAATCATGCCTGACATGAGTAAAACCACACCGGCGGACAAGGCTAAGCTGAGTGTTGAAAATTGATACCCAAAAAGCGAGGCGCCAACTAGGAATAAACTGATCACCAACATTAGCATCAGGCCGGCTGCGAGAAACCCTCCCATAAAATTAAAGTTTTTGCGCGTTGTTAATACATAGGCTGAAAGCCCTATGAAGATCGCTGCCGTTCCCCCTAGCGCCTGCATAACGATCGTGGCGCCATGAGCAGTTTTTAAGTAGTGGTTAAGCATGGGCGCTAGGCTTGCGCCCATTAAGCCTGTGAAAGCAAAGACGACTAGTAGGCCGTTGGCGGAATTTGCTGTTTTCGGAAGGACAAACCACACCAGCCCTAGCGCGACGAGGGTCATAATCAAGGCCGAGCCGTGACCCACGTTTGCTGCCATTGAAACGCTGGCACATATTGCGCTGAAAGCTAAGGTCAAGCCTAACAGCATGTAGGTGTTGCGCAGCACCTTGCTAGAGGCAATTTGCGTTGCCGTTTGGGCTGACTGAACCGTTATAACCTGTTGCACGATTGACTCCAATTGTTGAGGAAGTAAGTGTAGGTTGGATCATACAAAGCTTGAGTGAGGATAGCTATGCCTTTTCCACGTATTGTTTAGCTCACGTATTGTTTAGCCATTGTAGGGTCGTCTACTGAGCTTTGGATAGCAAACTTTTCTTCAAGTTCACTCTTTTAACCCTTTTTTATACGTCATCAAACCAATTGGCGATTAATAAGTTCCTGTTTTAAATAAGCGTAAAAAATAGGCGCTGCAACAACACCAGCGAAACCAAAAATGGATTCCATAACCAGCATTGCGATCAATAATTCCCAAGCGCGAGCTTGGATTTGAGTGCCAATAATTTTGGCATTGAGAAAGTACTCAAGTTTGTGCAGAACGATTAGAAATATCAGCGAGCCCATGGCGATAGAAAATCCGAACGGCAGTGCAACTATCACCAAAATAGAATTTGAAATTAAGTTGCCAATGATTGGAAGCAGGCCGGCAAAAAATGTTATCACAATTAGGCTCTTTGCCATGGGTAGATGCACGTCCATGAGCGGCAGCACCACAAATACGTAAATGCCTGTAGCAACCGTGTTAACCGCCGAAATGCGTACTTGCGCAAAAACCACTTTTTTAAACGCTCGACTTAATGTTTTGATGCGGTCGAGCAACGCGACGACAAGTGGTGCTTGGGATAACTTGCTCGGGTTATGCAGCGAAATCATGGCGCCAATAACCATGCCTAAAAGAATGCGTACTAAGGTATGGCTGGCATCGGAACTCAGAGATTTAGCTTCTTGAGCATGATCTCGCATCCAATTGCTGATTAGGTCGCGCAGCTCGTCGGCGTTGTCGGGCATGTGTGAGCAGATCCACGTGGGACATTGTTCGCGAGAGGCATCTAAAATGTCAGCCATTTTCTTTAATAATGCATGAGTGCTACCCGCTTCACTTTGGAAAAAACTAATGGCCCCCCAAACTGCCAAGGTGAGCGCAGTGATAATAAATGTGCCAATTAAACTGACTGAAACAATTCGTGCCCAGTCTTTGCCGACGCGGCCGTCAAATTTTGGCGATAAAATACTAACCAGTGAATGCACCAATAAACCGGCTAGTAACGCAACCAGTAAACCGTGGGTTAGTATGATTAAGAACGCTATGAAAACAGCGAGGTAAGATGCAATTTCTGTCGGTGTAATTTTTTTATTCGTAAACATGCTAGGTTACCCATTACGTTTATAAAAATGATTTCTGAGCTGGGTTAAATTCAGCTCAGCATACTACAAAATATTATTGTTAACTCTCTTCGTTGATTGGGTGTGCTTTAGTTGTTGTTAAGAAGTTTTTCTAAGCAGTGTTCTTCGATACCATAAAAATCTTTAATTGTTTTTATCTGATGCAAGATGGCGCTGTTGTCTAAAGGCTGTTTACGTTTTTGGGCAAGAATCATTTTATTTTTACTGGTGTGTTCGAGCGAAATAAATTCGAACACCTGCGTATCATAACCATGGGCTTCAAGTAATAATGCGCGCAAGCCGTCGGTGACCATTTCTGCTTCTTGGCCCAGATGAATTCCATGATGCAGTATGGGTGCTAATAAGGGTGGGCTTTTGAGCTGCGGACGAATTTGTTTGTGACAACACGGTGAGCACATAATAATGTCGGCGTGGCTGCGAATACCCATGTTAATGGCATAGTCAGTTGCTGTATCGCAAGCGTGTAGGGCAATCATGATATCGATCCCCATTGCGGCGAAGTGCTGCACATCCCCTTGCTGAAATTGAATTCCCGCTAAACACAGATTAGCGACGGTTTGATTACATAAATCCACCAGATTTTGCCGTAACTCAACGCCGTTGACCTTGGTTTTTACGTTGAGCTGGGTATTTAAAAAATCATGCACTGCAAAGGTTAAATAGGCCTTGCCCGAGCCAAAGTCGGCGATGGCTATTTCCTCGCGTTGATCGAGACCAGTACTGCTAATCGCACCTGATAGCACTTCGATAAATTTATTGATTTGTTTCCATTTGCGTGACATGGCTGGAATAATCTGGCCATTGCGATCAGTGATGCCAAGCTCATGTAAATAGGGACGTGTTTGCTCGACAAAACGATGCTTTTGTTTGTCGTGAGCTACAAGTTTTTCTGCGGCTTCCTCTGGTGCCCCGGATGCAACAATTTTAGGCGAGTTTCGATTGCGATGTTTGTTGAGTAGCACTTTACCTTTTTTACTAAAGCTTAACTGAATTTCCCAATCGTCAGTCAATAGGTGTGCATTTTTAAAGTCACGCTCAAGCCATTCCTGCCAAATAACTAAGGCGCTATCCAAGGAATAGTTTTTAGTGACATGACGAGTGCGATACTCGGATAAAAATGAAAGCATTAATACCTCTTTTATTTTTACCGGACGAACTGTGATGCGCTCTAATTCTGGCTCTTCACCTTGGTAACGAGAAAACGCAATCCGTTGCAGCGAAGCGTCGTTAAAAGCAAGCTGAGTAGAGCTAAGGAATTGCTCGATTTCGTGTGAAGTTTGGATAATGCTCATACTTTACCTGTTGTAAACTTTCTTGCTGAAAACGCAATAGCGCCAAGCCGTGTGAGTGTAAAAGTCTCACTGAAATGAAACCTAAACGTCAATAAAATCTATGCGATGAATACCACGCTGCGCAAGTTGCGGCCTCAGTGTATCCACCGCACGTGATGCTCGTGTAAACACCGCACCATGTTCAGGTGCTTGCGGCGCATATTGATGTGCCTCTAATAAGAAGGCAACACGGCGAGCGATGGCTTCACCGGAATCTATCAGCTGTACCTGCGGTAAAAACTGCGCAGCTATTTCTTCGCGCAAGAGCGGGAAGTGGGTGCAAGCCAAAACAAGGGCATCCATTTCAGCAATCCGCGGATCTAAAAAAAATGGTTGCAATATTGCTCCAAGCTGTAGGGGTGTTACTGCGCCGCCACGCAATTTATATTCGGCAAGCTCGACTAACTCGCTGGAACCCACAGAAATGACGTGAGCATGAGGAGCGTGTTCGCGAATTAGTGCATGGGTGTAAGGCCTCGCGATTGTAGCGGGTGTGGCCAGCAATCCAATTACTTGAGATCGGCTGCATGCCGCGGCTGGTTTAATCGCAGGAACAACGCCAACGACAGGTTGTGCAAAGTGATTGCGAATATGGGGCAGGGTAAGCGTACTCGCGGTGTTGCAAGCGACAACAATAATGTCTATGGAGTAGGCCTTGAGAATGTCGCGCAGCACTTTATCAACGCGGCTGATTAATTCCACCTCGCCCTTGGTGCCGTAGGGGAAGAAGGCATTGTCTGACGCATAGATCAAGGGGGCGTGCGGCAATTTTCTCTGGATCTCTTGGGCAATGCTTAACCCTCCAACGCCTGAGTCAAACACGAGTATGCGCGGCTGAATTGTTGTGGGGGATATTGAAGATGAAGCACTGTGAAATAGCGACATGGAGGCTCATTGGTAATGGCGGGAATAAGTGTGCGAGATTTTAGGTTGGTGGCACTCGCTGCTCAACCGATTTATCCGTAGCTTGAAGGGTGCGCGGAGATTAGTCCATTTTTTGTGTTATTGGTGTTTGCTTATTTTTCCCGATTCGGCGGGCAAAAAAAGGCCGGTAGGGCCAGGGGCTAGCTTCTACCGGCAAACAAGCTTGAGTCAAAACTTCTCAAATGACCCTTGGCCGTTGAGTCCCTTATGCGGCTTCTTTGCGCGAACGGGCGCGAAATGCGAATAAAACCAAGAGCCCCAGTAACAATTCTACGCCCATTGCACCGCCTTTCTTTTT
>JAYWHF010000683.1:0-2179 GCA_043777855.1 Gammaproteobacteria bacterium
CCACCTCATTGGTATGGTGTCTGGCGTTACTGAAGTAGGAGTTTCACGTCGTCAAACCACCGCTGTGCAAAGTTACATTTCCCAATTTGTAGTTTCTATCGGAATACCAAGAGCCACCGGGATTGCGCAACTCCCAAAGACAGGCACCGTGCTTACTTACCCCTGCGCTGGCAGCACAGGGGTAGCTACTTCATTTACAGGTGAATTCCCAAACTGGACAGGCGGAATTGACGGCCAAGGTTCAGGTGGACAAAGCATAGTCGTGACTGCTCCGTGGGGAGAGGCAGTGTCGATTAGCAGTGCGACGGTGAGCAATGTAGCTGGAGGCGCAGTACCCATCGCAATTTTAACTATGTCAAATGACCCAAACAGACTTTTGCGCAAAGGTGATGTCGTCCTGATTCCCCCATCACCACTGCTGCCAAACTCAACTTACCGCGTACAAATAACCGGTACAGTGGACGGCATTGCGTTCAGCAGAGATTTCAATTTCACAACCGGCACCTAATAAGTAGCATCCAAAAAAAGCAGCCCGAGTAACCTAGGGCTGCTTTTTTAGGACTGTTTAGGTGTCGTTATCACGCGGTTCGATAAAAAGAGCTATCTCTTCAACCACAGCGCCAGTGTCTGCAACTGGGGTTTGTACAAATGGCTGTTGAGTATTACCGCTTTGCACCACATTTGGCACCACCAAAGGACGCACATACCTCCGAAGCCCAGGCAGTGATCCAATGAGCTGTGTTGAATCAGGCGTATCGATTGCCGAGTTAACATACCCATGTTTACGCCACGTTGGCACCCTCTCATCATCATCTGCCATTGCTGATGCCGCCATGATTGGCAGCGTAGCCAGCAACGCGATAGTGGCCATGTGGCGCGGATTGCCCAGCGAATGCTTTGAAAAATCAAACTTGGTTTTCATACTTTTCTCCTTAAGTTAAGGAACATCAATAAAACTTACAAATAAAAGTTTAGGTGTTTTTTAATCAAATTCAGCGTCGATTAAAGACGCTTTTTTTTAGCCTTTCAAACATCAAAGAAGCAGCCAGTGGTCACCACCGCATAGCTTGGCATGGCATTTCCAGATGCCGCCCCATAGCCCACTGTGTCGTCAGTGATTACCGTGTAGACGGCCCCATCATCACTTGCACGAAAGTTATTTGCATAGACGCTTGTAGTGGGGTCGATGGCGAACTCAGAGGCGGCAATGCCTTGTGGAATCACGTAAATCTTGGGTTGTGAGCCAGGCCCGCAAAAAGGTTTGGTGATGGCTTCACCATGCCTCACGTTAGCGTAGTTGTCGGTTGCAGCAAAACGACCCATGCGTCTGGTCGTGAGTTGCCATTGACCGCCCACACAGGTCAAGCCAACACCAGTGCCAGTCATGCCCGTGGAGCCATCGACACTGCATGCACCGCCTACGTCTGCTATGGTCACACCTGACGAGCTGCCCCAAGCGCCGTTGTGGCACACCAGCAGCGCACGGTTAGGGCCGATCATGGTTTCTGAAATGTCACCCTCTGCACCACACGCAGCACCAGCGGTTGCCGTACTTGAAATATTGACAACCCCAAAGTTTCCGCGCACACCAAAAACCGTGCCATCAGGCCGAATGCCAGCTGTACCCGCGTTGTTGCCATATCCATCGCTGTACAGCGATGACTCATTGCCGTTGTACCGGATACCCGCTGCATTGCGACCAGTGCCGTCAAATGAGGCCAGGTTGCCATTGTTACCGTCCAGCAGCACCCGAGTATTGCCAGTAGCATCAGCCACACCCATCAGCCCGTCCCCGGTCATGAAGGCTCGGCGGATACAGTCAGTGGAGTTGGCTAGTACAGAGCCGTTGGTCGTTAACGCCGCACGCAAGCAGCCAGAAACTCCATCGTCGGTGCCAATGGGTGACTTGCCCCGAACAGTGCCAGCAACAGTCAGATTGCCTTGCAAGTTCGGGTCGCGTGTGTCATTGATCTTGACGAACCTGGCATAGATGCCTTCGTCGAGGTAAGAGCTGATTCCGATTAAGCCGCCTGGGTTGCCGGCCACCGGGTTAGGCAGGTTGTAGGCATTGGACTGAGCCGAGAGCACGCTTTCTTTTCCGAACTTGGTTGACATGCCAGCACCGCCAACGGCAGGTGACTCCAGATAAGCCGCCACTAAATCAAAGCGCGGATCGGTA
>JAYWHF010000684.1:0-6020 GCA_043777855.1 Gammaproteobacteria bacterium
CTTTCACGACGCGGGTCATCAAGCGCGCGGCCCTCACTCACACACACACGCGCTTCGTGAACTTCATATTCATCTTGCGTTAGAAAACGTACATCGTTAGTTGCCACAACGGGGCATTGGTGCTCGGCAGCTACATTAACCGCCGCGTGTAAATAATTTTCATCATTTTCCCGACCCGTACGCTGTAGCTCCACATAAAAACGATTGGGGAAATCTGCCATCCAACTTTGCAAGAGTTCTTGTGCTTGCGCACTACGACCAGCCAACAGAGCCATGCCGATGTCACCAAATTTACCGCCCGACAATGCAATGACACCCGTATTAAATTCACTCAACCATTCACGCTGAAGATAGGCGACACCTTGCTGCTGACCTTGGCGCCACGCACGCGAAATTAATTCGATAATATTTTTGTAGCCTGCGTTATCCATAGCAAACAACGAAATCAGCGTGGGCTTACCTTCGCTATCACTATTTGCAACCCAAAAATCGCAACCAATAATCGGTTTTATACCTGCGCCTTGCGCCGCCTTGTAAAATTTAATCAAACCGTAAAAATTGCATTGGTCACTAATACCACAAGCGGGCATATTTAAATCAGCCACCCGCTTAACCAGCTTTTTAATGCGCACTAAGCTATCAACGAGGGAAAATTCAGTGTGTAACCGGAGGTGTACAAAAGGTGCTGTCATTTTCATCTCAAAACAATTTCATTTGTTCAATTTTAATTCTTATCGGGGCGTAAGAAGTTCGATGAATCGGTGTGATGCCTAATCTATCTATTGCATTCATATGTACTTTTGTCGGGTAGCCCTTGTGCGCCGCAAAACCATAACCCGGATACTGACTATCTAATGCATACATTTCACGGTCGCGCACTACTTTTGCCAATATCGAAGCCGCACTAATCGCAGCAACCCGACTATCTCCTTTAACCACTGCCTCGGCGGTATAGCGCCAACGAGGAAGCTTATTGCCATCTACCAATACATGCTCGGGTTGAATATGTAAACCTTCCACAGCCCGCCTCATCGCCAACAAGCTTGCCTGTAAAATATTAATAGCATCTATTTCGGCGACGCTCGCTCGCGCCACACACCAACTCTTAGCCTTAAGTTTAATTTCATCAAAAAGGAATTCCCGTTTTTTTTCCGTGAGTTTTTTTGAATCATCAAGACCTGAAATGGGGTTTTCTGGATCGAGAATCACCGCCGCCGCAACGACATCCCACGCAAGCGGACCGCGACCGACTTCATCACAGCCAGCCATTAGGGCACCGCGATAGTGACTGATAAACGGGTCAAGAATAGTTTTCATTTTTAGGCTAACGTGAAGTAATAGCGCTTATGGATTAACAAGCTTTGCGATTGCAGTTGCTGCTCGTTGGCTAGCATTGCGTTTTAACAGACCATGCATTTCGGCGAAAGTGTGGATCAAACTTTCCGCTTGCTCAGGGTTTTCAAAGTAATTCATTACTGCTGCGCTAAGCTTTTCAGGAGTTGCTTCGTTCTGAAGCAACTCAGGCACCAATAATTTATTGGCCAATAAATTGGGCAAAGAAATAAAGGGCGTCTTAACCAACCAAGATAAAATTTTGAATGTCAGCGGCGCCATTTTATAGGCGACCACCATGGGCTTTTTCAACAGCATGGCTTCCAAGGTCACTGTCCCCGAGGCTAACAAAACCACATCGGCTGCCGCCATAACTTGATGAGAATGACCATTAATCAACTGGACTTGAAAATCAGTATATTCATTTAATTGCAAATGCAGTTGGCGATAACGATCAGAATTCGCCGCTGGAATATAAAATAGCAACCCTGGGTCTTGCTCTAAACAAAATACTGCTGCATGCATGAAAAGCGAACCCATGCGCTCCACTTCACTGCTGCGACTACCCGGTAACAGTGCGACAACACGTGCGTGCTCCGGAATACCCAAATCGCGGCGCGCTTGATATTTATCGACATTGGTAGGAATTTCATCAGCAAGATGATGGCCAACAAACTCAACAGGTACGTTATATTTTTCATAAAACGCGGCCTCAAAAGGAAGTAACGTAAGCATCAGATCCACAGAGCGTGCAATTTTATGCACCCGTTTCTGCCGCCACGCCCACACCGAAGGGCTAACATAATGCACTGTTTTTATGCCGTGCGTTTTAAGCGAGGCCTCGAGCGAAATATTAAAGTCGGGAGAGTCGATGCCGATAAAAACGGCGGGGGGAGTAGCAATGAAATGATCACGCAAGAATTTTCGAATGCGCAGGAGTTCAGGCAAGCGCTTAAGCGGCTCTACCAACCCCATGACCGCTAAACGATCTTGCGGAAAATAGGAGTGAAACCCTAAGGCTAACATTCTGGGCCCACCGATCCCTGAAAACTCAGCGTCGGGGAAAAACTGCCGTAACTCTGTCATAAGTGCAGCCCCTAAAATATCACCGGAGGCTTCACCAACAACAATACCTATCTGTAAGCGGCTAGTGGATAGTCGTTCGGACATTAAACACCCTTTCAAACGAATAATTGTTCTGATCTATGCAGTAAGACGGGCTAAAAAAGCGCTTAATCAACACGAAATTTGAATTTTAAAAAGCCCCGCCGACAAAAGGAATTAACGTACTATGCCCCGGGTAGAGTTTTTAATAGATTCCAGCAGAGGTAACAAGCAAGCACACGCAGGCAATAGAGTTTCTAGCTCAACAATGGCTTCATCAACAGTGAGGCCCCGGCGATAAATAAATTTATAAGCCTTAGTAATTGTTGCAATATCTTCTTTGCTAAAACCGCGCCTACGCAAACCTTCCGCGTTAATACCTTTGGGCTCAGCAGGGCTTCCATTAACCATAACATAGGCCGGAATATCTTTTCCAACCGCAGTACCCATTCCTGTAAAACTATGCTCGCCGATTTTACAAAATTGATGCACTAGGGTATAGCCGCTCAGTACCGCCCAATCACCGATATGCACATGACCGGCAAGCGCTGCGTTGTTCACTAGAATGCAATGATCACCAATAACGCTATCGTGACCTACGTGTACATAAGCCATCAATAAATTATGACTGCCAATAGTGGTTTCATTTCGATCTTGAACAGTACCGCGATGAATCGTAACTCCCTCGCGAACCGTGTTGTAATCTCCCATCACCAAACGTGTAGGTTCACCTTTATATTTTAAGTCTGGCGTATCCTCTCCGATTGATGAAAATTGTAAAAACCGATTGTGCTGCCCGATCAATGTCGGGCCTTTGATAACGACATGAGAGGCAATTACGCTACCAGCGCCTATTTCTACATCGGCACCTATAATGGTCCAAGGGCCAACCTCTACATCATCAGCGATCTTGGCAGTGGGATGAATTATTGCTTGGGAACTAATCAAAAGAACATCTCGCTAAATGTCACAGGGGTCGTTAGGTTGTACCGAATGGAAAAGTTTCACCAACACACCATATTAAACTTTACGATCTGCACAAAGAATGGTTGCCGATGCGACAAGTGCGCCATCTACACTTGCCTTACACTCAAATTTCCAGATGCCTCGTTTTTCAGTAATCACTCGCGATTCGAGTTGCATACGATCACCCGGAACCACCTGACGTTTAAAGCGCACATCATCCACACCCGCAAATAAATAGATTGATCCATCTTGCGGTTTTTTATTCATCGTTTTAAAGCCGAGAATACCCGAGGCCTGTGCCATTGCTTCGATAATCATAACACCGGGGAAAACCGGGTTTTGAGGAAAGTGCCCATTAAATATTTCCTCATTCACCGTGATATTTTTGTAGGCGATAATATACTCACCTTCAACTAACTCGACGACCCTATCAACCAAAAGAAATGGATAGCGATGCGGTAAGTATTCACGTATTTCGTTGACATCCATCATAGTCAAAGACCTTGGGGTTCTGTTTATATTTTAAAGGAATTGGATAGCGCTATCGCAGGGTAACTCGTTCATCGGCTTAACATTATTCGTCTTTCACACGGCGCTCTAATTTAATTAACCGAGTTGCCAGAACATCAAGCTGGCGAAAACGCACTGCATTTTTACGCCACTCTTTTGTGGGAGCTAGAGGAATACCAGATGAGTAAGAACCAGACTCTGTAATTGAGCTCGATACCATACTCATACCTGATATGTGTACGCGATCAGCCAAAGTAATATGCCCAGCGATTGCAACGGCGCCCGCTATTGTGCAATTTGCGCCTATGCTGGTGCTGCCAGCGATAGCAGTATGTGCAGCAATTGCTGTGTTTTTTCCAAGCTGCACATTATGACCAATTTGCACCAAATTATCGACAATAACACCATCATCGAGAAAAGTATTATCGAGCGCACCGCGATCAATGGTTGTATTTGCACCCACTTCAACGCGGTTACCGATAACAACACCCCCGAGCTGATGAACTTTCACCCAAGTATCCGCGGCAGGCGCATAACCAAAGCCATCCGCACCTATGACAGAGCCGCTGTGGAAAATGCAATCGCGACCAATGCTAACGCCGTGATAAACAGTGACATTGGCGTAAATTTTTGTTCCTTCACCAATACACGTGTCCCTACCAATATAGCAGCCGGCACCAATGATAACTCTGTCACCCAAGATGACTCCATCGGCTATGACTGCATTTGCATTAACGCAAATATCATTCCCCAGCACACATCCCTTGCCAATCACTGCAGAAGGATGTACGCCCGGGAGGTGAGCCAATGATTGGTCAAACAACGTGGTTAATTTGGCGTAACAAAGATAAGGATTAGCGGCAATAAGTTTATTCCCACGCACTTCTTTCGCCAATTCTGGACCAACAATCACTGCACCGGCGTTAGTCACGGCGAGATATTTTTTATACGCAGGATTAGCAATAAAACTAATATCTTTTGAAGAGGCCGATTGCAAAGTCGCCATTGCAAATATCTTGTGTAGCGAATCGCCTTCTAGCTCTGCGCCAACGCGCTGAGCTAGATCGGCAAGCGTAAAATGGCTTTGTGTTATCACACTACTTACTTAGCTTTATTTAGCAGATCGGTAACTTTTGAGGTGATGTCATATTCTGGAGTCGCATGAATCGCCGCCTGACTATTCAGAACCAAACCAATTTTTTCTGATTCGATCACTTGCTTAACCGCGGTCTCAAGTTTTGGGCCTATATCCTTCATAACTTGCTGCGCTAAATCTTGTTGGGCGGCTTGTATTTTTTTGACACTAAATTGATAGTCCTCATTTAAGCTCTGTAATTTTTTCTCGCTATCGTCTTTCTTCTCAGTAGACCAGGTTAAGCCATCTTTTTGATAAGCTGCTTGCAGGGCATTTCTATCCGTAGTGATGCCATCAATCTTAGCTTTTGTAGCCGCAAAATCAGCACTTTTTTCCATTTTCTCAAATTTAGCTTTTGCCGCTGCGGTGGCCATTACCGCACCGGTAGGATTTAGAATAGCAATTTTTCCTTCAGCAAAACTAACAGCCGACACCATACATAAAACTACTGCAGTTACCAATTTTTTAGTTGCGATCACATTCATTTCCTCTTATTAACATTTAACAACGGTTATTATAAAAAAACTGTCTTATCTAAACCAAGCGCCCAACAAAACAACCGCTGTACCGATTATAAAGTTGTTTTTTAAAACGTCTGCCCGAGTGAAAACTGAAACACTTGAAAGTTTTCATCGTCGAACTGGTTACCTTTGTTGAGATTCTCTGCAAGACTGAAGGTCATGGGTCCAAAGCTAGATAGCCACGTTAACCCCAAGCCTACCGACGCTTTAAATTCGCTAGCAGTCACATTGAAGCAATTGCGCTGCAGCGTGCCACACGACGTATCAAATACATTGCCGAAATCTAAGAACAAACTGGATTGTAGCGAACGTTGATCTTTAATAAAAGGTAACGGAAATAGAATTTCCGCACTACCTTCGATAATTGTATTTCCGCCCAAAACGCCTCGACGCTTACCGAGATCATCACCATAGGGCTTTAAAGTCTGTAATTTAGAGGCTAAACAATTTGT
>JAYWHF010000685.1:0-2177 GCA_043777855.1 Gammaproteobacteria bacterium
CGGTGCAGCCGGATTCTGGATGGCATTGATTGTGGGTTTGAGTTGTGCGGCGGGCTTGTTAACCGTGCGGATGTATCGTTTCCAATACAGAATTACCACACGGTAAAAGAATAGTTTTTCGAACGGCAAAAATTGCAACTCGTAGGCGTACTGACACCAGCGGGTTATACTGCGCAACGCTAAACTTTTACGTAAAAGATGAGAACCGAACATGTCAAGATTTTGGAGCCAAGTGGTCCGCGATTTAGAACCCTATGTACCGGGCGAGCAACCACAGATTGACGGCCTGATAAAGCTCAACACCAATGAGAGCCCTTATCCACCATCGCCGGATATTTTAAAAGTAGTGACGGCTGATGCCATAGATCGCCTACGCCTCTATCCCGATCCAAACTCTATAAAACTGAAAACCACCATCGCAAATTATTACCGCGTTACCGCCGATCAAGTGTTTGTTGGCAACGGGTCTGATGAGGTTTTGGCGCTGGCATTTATGGCGTTCTTTCAGCAACAAAAACCGCTGTTATTTCCAGACATTAGCTACAGCTATTACCCCGCCTATTGCAAACTCTTTGGTATAACCGCTGAAAAAATTCCGGTGCTCGAAGATTTCACGATAGACTTTACACACTACCTAAAACCCAATGGCGGAATCATTTTTCCAAACCCGAATGCACCGACAGGCATTGGAAAAACATTGGCAGACATAGAGGCTTTACTCGTGCAAAACACGGCCTCAGTGGTCATAGCCGACGAAGCCTACGTGGATTTTGGTGGTGAAACGGCTGTCGGCTTAACGCAGAAATACGCGAACTTACTCGTTATACAAACCTTGTCGAAATCTCGCTCACTGGCCGGCGCGCGCGTTGGCTTTGCCATTGGTCATCAGGATCTAATTACTGGCCTTGATCGGGTGAAAAATTCGTTCAACTCCTACCCGTTAGACCGCTTGGCGGAAGCGGCAACCGCAGCCGCTTTTGAAGACGATGCTTACTTTCACACTTGTCGCGCTAAAATTATCGCCACGCGAAACTGGACCACCCGGGAACTAACGTCGCTCGGTTTTCAGGTTTTACCGTCACAAGCCAACTTTGTTTTTGCAAAACCTGCCGCCAATAATGCCGCCGAGATAGCACAGTATCTGCGCAAACATAAAATTCTCGTACGTCATTTTAGCGCACACCGCATCAATGAATTTTTGCGCATCACCATAGGCACAGATGAGCAAATGCAACAACTGATTCGCACACTGAAAGCGCTGTAAGTGGGTTCATTTATTTTTCAGCGCTGCTAGACAAGCCTTGAATAACAAAGTGCTTATCCATTCCAGACCATTGCAATAACTGCGCTAACTCTTTGCTGCAGTGACATAACGTTATATCCCCTTTCTTCGAACCCTTTTGCTCCTTGAACAGCAGCAACATTCCTATGCCAGTCAGGCTGATGGAAGGCGCCTGAGTGAAATTAAACTCATACTGACCGATACCATTGTTATGCGTTTCTTGCAGCAAACGCTGCCACTCTAAACGCATACTCATATCTATGCTTCCGGAAATGTCGATCCTCAAGCCATGCCAATTGTTAATTGGCTTCCAATCAATCATTGGATTCAGGTTTAACTCAATCGCCGATTTTTTAAATGGCGGCGTCTGAACAAACGGCACCGCGGTCTGATTACTGGGCTTAATTCTACCGCCGAAAAGCTCGGCCGGCGTTTCAGGCACACCGTTGGAGCTTGCTCTAACGACTACGTCATCCCAACTGGAAGGGTTTACCGCCGCCGTCAGCACCTCATCAATAACTCGGCCACTGTGCTTTTTAGCGTCCGCAATCGCATCGCCGTTAGCACGCGCTGTGTGCTCTTCGCCTAAAAAGGGGACTTTCTTTGCCATTCTGCCCTCCCGACCAGAGTTTTGAGTATGCTTTACGCGTTGAGTGCTAGCGCCGAACAACGACCTTTGCGAAACCAATGGGAATAACCCTTACAAAGTATAGGTAAGGTTTTGAAAAAAATCGGCTATATAGCTATATATTTGTACCTTGCTGCTACTTACCGTCTGCACTCAACAATAAGCCGCTCAGCTATTTTTTATTACAGACATATTGACGTTTTTTGTTTATCATAACGAAATAATATAGGCCTAGACGCCACCACAAATCTACGCGCTCCAATAAAC
>JAYWHF010000686.1:0-6009 GCA_043777855.1 Gammaproteobacteria bacterium
AACAAACCATGCTAGGTAAGCGAGCGCGACGGGCAGGCTCCAATTTTGTGAAAGTGCTGTTCCAAGTGCTGTTTCGACGTTGTCCCCACCTACGGCATAGACAGTTGCCAGCGCGGCTACAGCAACTTCTCGGGCGCCCATTGCCGGGATGAGTGCTATGCACATTTGCCAGTTAAACCCCAGCGGTGAAAAAAGCGGTTGCATGATTGCGCCCAGTTGCCCCGCAAAGCTGTACTCAATAGCGGGCCGCAGGGCATCAACGGGTGCGCCGGGGAAGGTGCATAAAAACCAAATAATAATTGAGAGCGACAGAATAATGGTGCCAACCCGGCGCAAGAAGATCCACACCCGCTCGCGCAGACCCATTAACAAATGATAGGCCATTGGCCAGCGGTAACTTGGCAGTTCTAGTAGCAATGGAAACTCTTGGCGTGGCTGATTACGTCTCATAACCCAGGCAACTATTGCTGCACTGACAACGCCCGCGACATAAAGCGCAAACAAGGTTAAGCCTTGTTGATTGAAGATTCCCCACACCGTTTTCGCGGGGATGAATGCCCCTATAATCAGCGCATAAACCGGTAAGCGGGCCGAGCAGGTCATTAGGGGCGCGATCATTATGGTGATAAAACGTTCCCGAGGATCAGAGATTGTGCGCGTAGACATTATGCCCGGAACCGCGCAAGCAAAACTGGAGAGTAACGGGATGAAGGAGCGGCCCGAGATCCCTAGGCCACGCATAGGGCGATCGAGTAAGAACGCGGCTCGGGTGAGGTAGCCGGTATCCTCTAAGACCAAAATAAAGAAAAATAAAATAATAATTTGCGGCAGAAATACAATCACGCCACCCACACCCGCGATTAGGCCATCGGCTAAAAAATTCTTAAGAATTCCATCGGGCATAAAATCAGCAATCGCGGCGCTCAGCATTTCGGTGCCGGTGTTTATCAGGTCTGTGATTGGCGTTGCCCACGCAAAAACAGCGTTAAAAATGATCAATAAAATAGTGAAGAGGACCACCAAACCTAAAACCGGGTGCATAACCACCGCGTCAAGCCGAGCCTGCCACAGGGGCAGGTCTCTGGGTTGAATCACCTGTGTGGCGACGATGCTTTCTATCCGTTGATAGAGTTCTTCGATAGAGCCATCGCGGCTAAGCTCATTTATAT
Source organism: Gammaproteobacteria bacterium (assembly GCA_043777855.1). GTDB lineage: Bacteria > Pseudomonadota > Gammaproteobacteria > Pseudomonadales > Cellvibrionaceae > Cellvibrio. The sequence goes on from JAYWHF010000686.1 coordinate 1,170, forward strand.
CGTCGCCCAGTGCTAGCGTTTGAGTGTCTTTGGCGAGGGGGTTTGCGGCCCAGTCGGCGGCGTAATCCGCGAGGGCCTTTTGCAGTTCATCAACGCCCGCGCGCGTAACGGCAACGGTTTCTATGACAGGTAAACCTATTTCTCGAGCCAGACCGGCGGTATTAATCTCTATGCCTCGGGACTTTGCGGCGTCCATCTGGTTTAACGCTACGATCATAGGGCGATTGAGGGTTTTAAGCTCCATCACAAGGCGTAGGCCGAGGCGTAAATTGGTGGCGTCTATGACGGCGATGAGCACATCTGGGCGTGCTTCCCCGGCGATTTTGCCAAGGATCATATCGCGGGCGACTTTCTCGTCAGGGGAGGTAACAAACAGGCTATAGGTGCCCGGTAGGTCAAGTATCTCAGCGGGGTTGGCGACCTGAGTTAATGCGCCTGAGCGCCGTTCAACGGTTACGCCAGGGTAATTGGCGACCTTGGCGCGAGAGCCGGTAAGGCGATTAAATAACGATGTTTTGCCACAGTTAGGGTTGCCAACCAATGCAAAGCGAATGGCTGTTGACATCTAAAAATTGCCCGCGAGTTCCGCATCCAGTACTAATTCAACGCCAATTTTGGCGGCTTCAGCGCGACGCAGGGCAAACTTTGTGCCGTTAACTTGTACGGCAAGTGGGTCGCTACCCATCAAGCCGAAGCCGATGACTTTCAGTAATGCACCGGGTAAAAACCCTAATTCTTTCAAGCGCAAGGTAACGCTGTCGTCTTGTGCGCCAAACAAGGGTTGTTGTTGCAAGTTGACCACTCGCAATTGAGCGCCTTTGCGGCACTGATCTAGACGCAGTGCGGCCAATGGCGCCATAGTGGCGAGTAACGATGGGTTCAACGCTAAGTTCATAGGAATGTGCCCTTGGTTGCGAGAGAGACGGTTGTAAATGAGATTCATTACTAGGAAGGTTAACTCATTTGTGCTTAACTCGCAAATAAGAACCTTTCCTTTTTGTGCGCCAAAATACCTATTTTCGTCATCGTTGGTTATTAGGCCATTAAGCCTTTCAGCGGCAAATGTTAGTAGCGGTTTACAAGCGCGACCTCCCGGCCTGGGCTATAAGGTAATTTGGTACTAATTCAGGTAGGCTATCGGCTGCCGATTTTCTCCGAGGAAGTGTTATGAGTTATCAAGAACAACCTGCCAATACCATGGCAATCAAGTTGGGTGTGGCGGCGGTTGCCCTAGCTGCTATTGCAGGCATCGCTTACTACATGATGAAAACCCAACCGCCGGAAAAGTTGCGCGAGTTGCCTGTTATGACTCCGCCGGTGATTGCTGAGGCACCCCCGCAGCCTGAAAAGCCTGCTTATGACGAGCCAATACCCGCAACTCGCCCGGAACCTCTGCCCGCGTTAAATCAAAGTGATGTCGCGGTGATTGCGGCGCTCCAAGGGCTCAGTGTCGATGGTTTGCTGCAAATGGTTATCCCAGAAGAGATTTTGCGTAAGTTTGTTCGGGCGGTAGATGCCGTTGAAGAAGGCAAGTTGATTAATGAATATCGCCCCATCGTATCGCCCAAGGGTGCGCTCTTGGTTGATGCTTTCCGCGCGACTGTATCGGGCGGGGAACTTGGCGCCACGCAAGAGGTGGAACAATTTCGTGTGAGCGCCAAGAACTACAAGCGTTACGACATCTACGCAACCTTGATCGGCCTGCTTGACTCAGAGGCGGGCGTGGCTATGTACACGCGCTTTTATCCGTTGCTGAGTGAGGCATATAAAGAGATGGGTTTAAACAAGGGCAACTTTCACTCGGTACTGATTCGCGCAATGGATAATATTCTGGACGCGCCGGATGCGGCCAGTAATATGACGCTAGTGAGGCCTAAAGTTTATTTCGAGTTTGCTGATCCGGCGCTGGAGAAACTGCCGGCAACGCATAAACTCATGTTGCGTATGGGCCCTGAAAATGCGAGCCGCATTAAAGCAAGTTTGCAAAGTCTGCGCGGAAAGCTGGTACAGAAAAAAGTGTGAGTTGTCCTCCGTTTGATTGAAAAACAAAAAAGCTGCCTGAGGGCAGCTTTTTTGTTTTTCAATCAAACTTGCCACATACCCTGCGAAAAGTAGTCTACTTTTGTAATAGCGTTAAAAAGCACCGACCTACGTGGTGGGCGAGAATAGCTACACCTACTTTTTGGGAAATAGAGATGATAAAAAAAGCCAGCCAAGCGTCTAGGGGTTTTAACGGCAGAGATTTTGGGCTTTTTATACGTGTAAGAAGCGCTCAAGATCTCGCCCCAAAAACCAATCCGTGGCTTACCCTAGGTTCGCTCGCTCGCTGGGAGTTTGCCGTGCCGTCACGCGCGCTGGTTTTATGGGTTATAGCGTTGCTATTTTCGAGTTCTATAAGCGCCCAGAACCTGCTTGGCAACCCCGGTTTTGAAAATAGCCCACCCACAAAATTTGGTAACAATATTGGCTACCAAATTGTCCCTTGGGTTATAGGAACCGGCAATCAGCCCAACGTGGTTCAAGTGGACGGCTCAAGTGCCTACAACTACAACAATTCCGGCCCCCAGTTTGATGCGGACGCGGCCACCAATACGCCGGGCATCCAGCAGCATTATCTGGACGTGGTGGGCGTTAACGATTTTCATCAGTCGTTCACTGTTCCGGTATGTGGCGGGGCGAGTTCCGGGGATTTAGTCCAAGTGAGCTACTCCGGGTGGTTTTCTACGCGGGATAACAAGGGTGGCGATTTTGGTTTAGCCATACGTCAGGGCGTTGGGGTTGCGGGGACGGTATTGAGTCAAATTACGCAAACGTTACCAGCACCGCCGTCCTCAAAAGTAGACCCCTGGGTACAGCTTGCTGGTACGGTTAATGTGGCCGCCGGATCGACGATTTCCTATGTGGTGAGCGTAACTCAAAACATTAATTTCGATCAGGCCAGCATGACGTTTTCAACATTGGTTTGCCCACAGGCGCCCTTGACCTTGCGCAAATCTTGGGTGACAGCTCGGGTTAATGATGCCGCGACCCTAACGGTTAGCCGAAGTGGAGCGGTAATAGACACGCTGGCATCGACAGCCAACAGTGTGAATGAAACCGATACAGATCCAACCCCGGTAACGGTTTTGGGCGGCGAAAGTCTCGCGTTAGCCGAAGTGCTCGGGGTTGCAAATACCGGTAATTATGCGGGCACGCTTTTGTGTTCCGGTGGTGGCAGTCTCAGCGGTGCAACCTTGACCGTGGATTCAACCAGTACGGCCATTGTGTGTACCTACACTAATCAGCGGCTACTCAGCATCGATGCGGTGGCCGACATACCGGCCATTGTCCCCAGCTCGGGTGGCAATACGCCGTCAGTGGTAGCCAATGATCTTAGCGATGGTGCCGCCGCGATACTGACCGGCCCCGGTGCAAATGCCAGCTTGACGCCCGGTACCGCGCCCGCCCCAGCGGCAGGTTCCATCATAATGAATACAGACGGCACTGTGACAGTTGCCAATGGGACTACGCCCGGAACCTACCCCTATTCCTACACCCTGTGCGTATCGCCGGCGACCAGCCCAGTGACCTGTGATACGGCGACTACGACAATCGTTGTAGGCGCTTCAATCGATTCTGTGAACGATGTGCCAGTCGCCGTTCCTAGCGGCGGTGGCATTACGCCCTCGGTGACTGCCAATGATGTGAGTAACGGTGTGCCTGCGGTACTTAGCGGCCCCGGCACCAATGCCAGCTTGACACCCGGTACTGCGCCCGCCCCAGTGGCAGGTTCCATCCTCATGAATGCAGATGGCTCTGTGACCGTTACCAGCGGCACTACGCCCGGAACCTACCCCTATTCCTACACCTTATGTGTATCGCCGGCGACCAGCCCGGTGACCTGTGATACGGCGACCATCAGTGTGCTAGTAGGTAACCCGGTTATCAGCGCAACCAACGACCCAGCGATTGCTATAACTGCAGCTGGCGGACGAACACCAGTACTCACGGCAAACGACACCATTGACGGCACGCCGGTAGTGATTGGTGTTAACGCCGCCCCACCGGTTCTAATCGCTACTGGCGGCATTACCGGTTTAGTGATCAATCCCGATGGTTCAATCAGCGTTCCGGCCAACACGCCCGCCGGCAGTTACACGGCAACTTATCAAGTGTGCTCGCTCACAGCGCCAAGTGTTTGCGCGCAAGCGACGGTGGTTATCAATGTGGATAACCAACCCGTTGCGCTTCCAGATAGCATCGCTACAGCGGCCAATACTCCGGTGAAAGCTAATCTAGTTGCTAACGACACTGGGCTCGAAGACGGACCTTTGACCTTCAAATTATTGCAACCGCCAGCCCCGGAGACCGGCTCGGTGGTGATAAATGCAGATGGCACCTATGACTTTACCCCCGCCGCCGGTTTTAGCGGCCCCGCGAACTTTACCTATGAAGTGTGCGATGCCGATGGGGACTGTGCGAAGACAACGGTGACCGTCATAGTCGCACCAGCGGACAAGATTCCCGTGGCCGTAGCAGATAAAGCGGAAACACCTATTAACACCCCTGTGGTCGGTAACCTTGCGTTAAACGACTTGGAAAAAGGCGATGGTACGGCTGTTTTCAGTCTGGTTTCAGCACCCGCAAATGGCCTATTCACGCTTGCGACAGACGGAAACTTTACCTACACGCCGGCCATCGGGTTTACCGGCACCGTAACTTTTACATACAAAATTTGTGATACCGACGGTGATTGTGCGGTGGCGCCTGTGGCAATTACAGTCGCGCCCGAAGACGACCAGCCAGTTGCCGCCGATGATCTTGTGGAAACCCCCATCAACACGCCGGTATCTGGCAATCT
>JAYWHF010000687.1:0-2167 GCA_043777855.1 Gammaproteobacteria bacterium
AAAAATTATCGCTTCGGAATTGCGCAGCGATTTTGAACGCATATATAACCACTACAACCACCAAGTAACCTATACCGCCACCGCAGATGCAATTGCCGCACGTAGCTTAAAGAACGTCGCACTTTCATACCTGATGTTATTGGATGATGAAATACTTGTAACTGCCTGTGAGCAACAGTATTTAACGGCGAATAATATGACGGATGTTATGGCGGCCCTAACGCAGCTTGTAAATTCTGAATCCACTTTTGCTAAAATTCGTTCTGAAAAGTGTTTGGCTGATTTTTACGTGCGTTGGAAGCACGAGTCGCTCGTGGTCAATCAATGGTTAAGCGTTCAAGCTAGCTGCCTATTGCCAAATACCCTTGCCCGAGTAAAAGCGCTGCAAGTGCATCAAGCATATGAAGCCAAAAATCCCAATAAGATTCGCGCGTTAGTCGCCAGTTTTTGTAACAGTAATGCGATTAATTTTCACCATCTAACCGCGGAGAATAAAGCGCCTGGGTACCAATTTTTAGCGGATCAGATTATCCAACTGAACACCCAAAATCCTCAAATAGCGTCGCGGTTGCTCACTCCTCTCACTAAGTGGAAGAAATACAATGTAGTTCGTCAAAATCTAATGAAGAGTGAACTTCAACGCATACTGGCAGAGCCAAATTTGTCGAAAGACGTATTTGAAGTGGTGAGTAAAAGCCTTGCTTAATATATTAGTGTTTGCCCCTAAGGAAATTCTCCATGACGAGTAAATTTGGTAACAAACTTGTGATTGCTATCTCCTCACGGGCCCTATTCAATTTGGATAAAAGCCATCAGGTATTTGTGAGTGAGGGGTTGGATGCTTACACGCGGTATCAAATTGAACATGAGGATGAAGTATTAGAGCCCGGTGATGGCTTTCCCATGGTGCAGAAGCTGTTGCGGCTAAATGAACGTTTAGGTGGCGAGCCACGAGTCGAAGTTTTACTTTTGTCGCGCAATAGTGCGGACACAGGGTTGCGCATTTTTAATTCTATCGAGCACTATGGCTTAAATATTACGCGTGCAGCATTTTGCAGTGGTACGTCTCCTTATGGTTATGCCTCTGCATTTGGCTGTCATCTCTTTCTATCAACCAATTCAGATGATGTGCGAGACGCTCTCGATCACGGTATAGCGGCAGCAACCTTACTTGCCTCAAAAAGCACCGTAGAGCATGAAGATACCTTGAGGTTTGCGTTTGACGGAGATGCCGTGTTGTTTTCCGACGAAGCAGAGCGTGTCTATAAGCAGGAGGGGTTAAGTGCTTTCACAGAACGCGAAAAAGCAGCTGCAAAACAGCCTCTAAGCGGCGGTCCTTTCAAAGAGTTTTTGGCCACATTACAAGGTTTACAGCGTGAATTTGGCGAGCACGATTGCCCGATTCGTACGGCGTTGGTGACAGCACGCTCGGCACCGGCCCACGAGCGGGTTATTCGCACACTGCGCGCTTGGAATATACGTATTGATGAATCCTTGTTTTTAGGCGGTTTATCGAAAGGGACCTTTTTAAAAGCCTATGGTGCCGATGTATTCTTTGATGATCAGCGCGTGCATTGTGATTCCGCAAGTGAGCATGTCGCTACCGGGCACGTCCCTCACGGCATAGCGAATGAACCTATTGCACGGTGAAAAGCCGACAAGGTCACGCCCAAAGGCGATAAAAATCTTACAGAGCGCTATAAAATCGCTGGATATGGTCTAAGGTTGTAAGAAATCACCGGATCTATGAAAGATGAAATTAAATTGGAATTTCAACCAATCGCTGTCTATTCTTATATCACATAGAGTTTATGTGTTTTTATAACGGTTGATCATCTTGGTGATCAACAAGAACCTCCGGTCCTATAAGCCATGTGGAGGGCTTATGAAGCTACAGCAGTTACGTTACATCTGGGAAGTTGCGCATCACGATTTAAATGTGTCGGCAACTGCGCAGAGCCTTTACACCTCTCAGCCGGGTATCAGTAAGCAAATTCGCTTGCTAGAAGATGAGCTGGGTGTGGAAGTCTTTTCGCGTAGCGGGAAGCATTTGACGCGCATTACTCCTGCGGGAGAAGCCATTTTGAAAAAAGCAGGAGAAATTCTGCGCAAAGTGGAAAGCATAAAGCAGGTCGCCCAAGAATTTAGCAATGAGCGAAAAGGTACG
>JAYWHF010000688.1:0-2159 GCA_043777855.1 Gammaproteobacteria bacterium
TTTGGATCAAGGGTCAGAAATTTATCATAAGGTATGATGGCAGCAATGACTAAGCGGTTGGAATTCAGTCGGGGTGACGTTGTAATTATTCAACGCGAGGGGTTGTATAAACGTTTTTTCAGCGCTGAAAAAATTCAGTTTATACACAGATTATTTCATGGAGGTTGGAGTAAAGAAATTGAGCGTGAATTGTTTGTGCGCGGTGAAGCCGTCGCCGTTTTGCTTTACGATCCGGTTCGAGATCTAATCGGTGCGGTAGAACAGTTTCGTATTGGCGCACTGGAGCAAGCTAATGGGCCATGGTGTTATGAAATGGTGGCGGGCATGGTTGAGGAGGGCGAGTTACCGGAAGAAGTTGCGCGCAGAGAGCTAATTGAGGAAGCTAATGTAAAGCCCTATCGATTGCATCCCATTTGTGATTTCTTACCGAGTCCGGGCGGTAGTAATGAAAAAATTTATTTGTATTGTGGGTTGTGCGATCTCAGTCAGGCTGGCGGCGTTTATGGGTTGCCCGAGGAGGGCGAAGATATCCGTTTTCACGTGCTTTCGGCGGAGGAGGTATTCGCCGAGTTATTAAACGGCCGTTTTAATAACGCCGCTGCATTGATTTGCTTGCAATGGCTTCAACTTAATCGCGCCTCGCTCCGCTTAGAATAATTGTTGTAGGTGATTGACTTAATCCTGTTACTGACTAACACTTCAAAGGTGGGTATCGACTAATTGAATTGCAATTTTAATCGTCAAATTACATTTTTAGGTAATTGACTTAATGGTTTAAATATTCAGAAAAATTGCCATGTTAAGAATGCGTGCGCCGTTAATAAACGATTTTTATATCCGCCCTAAGGTGCGGTATAAAGTTAATCTGCCCTTACAAATGGCGGAGTGCGAGGCTAACTACGCTCGATTAAGAAAAATACTTCCTGATGAGGAAGTTGGCCGGGAATTTGCGGTAACGCGCGGTACTCAGCAATGGCTATACAAGGTTCATGTTATAGAGCGTTCGCCTTACACCACAACCCTACAGCTCACACAAGGTGCTGAATTTTTCTCGGATGCGAGCTGGCTGCAGTTACCGTGTTTAACGGTAAGAATGTATCACGATGCGAAATTAGCTGAAGTTCTGGCTTGGGAGGGGCATAAGCGTTTAAGGCCCCGCTACGAATACCCGAATGAATCCATGTATCAGTGCGATGAAAAGCTTCAAATCAATCAATTCTTGGGGGAATGGTTGAGCCTTTGCTTGATCCAAGGTCATGGGATTGAAACTGTCGATGTAATGCTGAAGCAGTAATATTGAAGCAGTAATACGACCACCAAATACTTTGCATCATTAAGGTTTCATCTACGTTTACGTAAATGATGCAAGGCGATTTTTCCTGCCCCATGGGCAGTTGATATGCCATTCGTAAAACTTTTTAACTCGGTTCAGGCAAATCTTGTTGCAAGCAAAGCTTGCGGCAAGCAGCTTTTTTAATAAAATCGTGTCAAGCAATCTGAGCCACTTTTTCCTGATGATGTTTGTAGCTCAGACGCTCTGGCGTTCTGCCGCAACTTATTTTGTTAACGAAATTGTAACGCAAGGAGTGATACTCGCTCTCGGGGTTATCAAATATCGTTTTCATGAATCCCAATTCGTTAGCTCGGTAGCTGTCCAGCGGTTGTATTGCCTCGTCGGCAATGCGTTTTTGCTGTTTTTCTTTGAGCAGAGGAAAGAAAAATTTGTCACCGGCTATTTCTTCGCACTCCAGTTGCAGTGCTTGGTGGTAAAGATTCCAATCCTCGGCAAACACCTTATCCACTAAGCCGATTTCTTTTGCGGCGGTGATGAGCAACGGCATACAGCCTTCGGTGAGTTCCTGCGCTTTAGCCTGACCAACGCGCTTCGGCAGCAGGTACGTCCAGTATTCTGAGCCATATAGACCCATCGTCAAATAATGCGGGTTTAGCACCACGCCGTTGCGCGCGCAAATCACATCGCACGCTAAGGGCACCATGGCGCCACCGGCTCCGGCGTTGTTACAAAGAGCGGCAACGGTCAGTTTATCGGTCATGGTGACGAGTTCGCGCACAACATCATCAATCGCATTAATATTTCGCCAGGATTCCAGCGCAGGATCAGCACTGGCTTCAATGCAATTTAAGTGAATTCCGTTACT
>JAYWHF010000689.1:0-2154 GCA_043777855.1 Gammaproteobacteria bacterium
CATCGGTCGTCACGCCATCAACACCTAGAGTCATCTCTTCCGCTATACGTCCCCCAAAAAGTGTACACAGGCGAGATTCAAGCGAGCGCTTACTCCAACTGTATTTATCCTCTTCTGGCAAATACTGGGTAACACCCAAAGCGCCTCCGCGCGGAATAATAGTGACCTTATGCACGGGATCGTGCTCGGGCACGACGCAGCCAATAATGGCGTGTCCGGCTTCGTGATAGGCCGTGTTCTCCTTTTCCTTTTCGCTCATCAGCATTGACTTACGCTCAGCGCCCATCATAATTTTGTCTCGGGCTTTCTCGAAGTCCTCCATAGTCACTACACGCTTATTACCTCGTGCGGCCATTAGCGCTGCTTCATTTACAAGGTTCGCCAAATCGGCTCCAGAGAAGCCAGGGGTGCCGCGCGCAATGACCGATGCTTTAACATTTTCGTCGAGCGGTACCTTGCGCATATGAACTTTCAGAATTTGCTCTCTGCCGCGGATATCTGGCAAACCTACATAAACCTGACGGTCAAAACGCCCAGGGCGTAGCAGGGCTTTATCCAAAACATCGGCACGGTTGGTAGCGGCGATGATAATTACGCCGTCATTACCCTCAAATCCATCCATTTCCACTAACAACTGATTGAGTGTTTGCTCACGCTCGTCATGGCCACCGCCATGACCGCCGCCACGATGACGGCCAACCGCATCGATTTCATCAATAAAAATAATACAGGGCGCCTGCTTTTTGGCTTGGTCAAACATATCCCGCACGCGCGACGCACCAACACCGACAAACATTTCAACAAAATCAGAACCGGAGATTGAGAAGAAAGGGACTTTAGCTTCGCCAGCTATAGCTTTTGCGAGCAAGGTTTTGCCTGTACCAGGTGGCCCGATCATCAACACACCACGGGGAATTTGCCCACCCAAGCGTTGAAACTTGGACGGATCACGCAAGAACTGAACGAGTTCTTGCACTTCTTCTTTGGCCTCATCCACACCGGCGACATCGGCAAACGTGGTTTTAATTTGGTCTTCACCAAGTAGACGCGCTTTGCTTTTACCAAAGCTCATGGGCCCGCCTTTTCCACCGGCCCCACCTTGCATCTGGCGCATGAAAAACCAAAAAATGGCGAGAATGATGAGAATAGGAAAGCTAGCCACTAACAGCTGATTCCATAAACTTGGCTGCTCGATCTCTCGCCCTTTTATCACTACGCGATGGTTGTACAAATCATCAATCAACTTAGGATCTGACACCTGAGGACGAATAGTTTTAAACGCTGTTCGATCAGAATACAAACCTTCGATGCTATAGCCATCGATAGTGACTTCTTGAATTCGATCATCTTTAACCGCTTTAATGAACTCAGAATAGTTGAGCTCGGCGATGTTAGTAGGCTTATTGAAGTTTGAGAACACGGTAAATAAAACTACCGCGATAACAAACCATAGGAGCAGATTCTTGGTTATATCGTTCAAGGAGAGTTCCTCATAAAGACCGCAAATTATCGTTAAAAACAGTAAAACCCAGTGCTTTTACGTTGACAACATCAGATTGGGTTTCATCAACGTAAATTCTTGAAGCCTTTAGCCACTACGTAAACCTCACTCGACCGCGCGCGCGAGGCATCTGGCTTACGAATCGCGACCTTTTCAAAATGAGTTTTAAGCAACTTTAGGTATTGATCAAAGCCTTCACCGTGAAAAACTTTTGCAACAAAAGACCCTTTCGGCTTAAGCACTTGTGACGCCATATCAAAGGCTAGCTCCACGAGATGCATGGCTTGCGGCTGATCTATCGCTACCACCCCACTCATATTGGGGGCCATGTCAGAGATTACAAGGTCAGCTAGGGAATCGCCAATCAGCGCCATTAGCTTTTCAAACACCGCTTCATCGGTAAAGTCACCTTGAATAAAATCAACACCTTCCATCGAATCCATCGGCAAAATGTCAGAGGCTATTACGCGACCTTTTAGCCCAACCAGCCGACCCGCAACCTGCGACCAACCGCCGGGCGCTGAACCCAAATCCAGTACTATCATGCCAGGGCGAATCAGCTTGTCTTTCTCGTTTAACTCTAGCAGCTTATAGCTCGCCCGCGAGCGATAACCGTCCACTTGGGATTGTTTGACGTAGGGGTCATTAAAATG
>JAYWHF010000690.1:0-16841 GCA_043777855.1 Gammaproteobacteria bacterium
GACACACCGTATTAGTTTGAAAGGCACTTTGGATATCGTTAAACAATTTCGTCTGACGAATACTAAAACACCTATTGTTCTTATGGGGTACGCAAATCCGATCGAGCGGTTTGGGTATCAAGCATTTGCGAATGCTGCTGCAGAAGCCGGCGTCGATGGCTTGCTCACGGTGGACTTGCCGCCGGAAGAGGTTGAGGTGCTTAAGGCTGCGCTCGATGTTGTCGGTTTAGATAATATCTTTTTATTGGCGCCAACGACCACATTGGAGCGTGCGCGTAAAATTGCTGCTCATGCGTCGGGTTTTCTATATTATGTCTCGCTAAAAGGTGTGACGGGCGCAGGCCATTTGGACGTGGATGCGGTTAAAACCAAGTTGGACGAATTTGGTCAGTTGACTACCTTGCCGGTTTGCGTTGGTTTTGGTATCAAAGACCCTGCCACCGCCAAAGCTGTTGCACGGTTGGCCGATGGTGTTGTCATAGGCAGCGTTTTGGTAGCGAAAATGGGATCACTTGATGGCCAATCTTCCGCTGCAATTGCCTCGGCTGTTGGCGAAATTGTTGGTGATATTCGTCAGGCGCTTGATACGCTGTAGTTTCAATGATCGACAATTGTATTGAAAAATTATCAGTAAATAGCCACGGAGTGAGTTCGTGTTTACTGAGTAGGCAGCTAACAAATTAAAAAGAGTATTTACGATGAGTTGGTTAGAAAAAATTATTCCAAAGTTTGATCAGATCGAAGGAAAGCGAACCAATAAAGTCCCCGAGGGATTGTGGGAAAAATGTGTTAAGTGTGATGCCGTTTTGTATAAACCTGAATTAGAAAAAACTTTGGACGTTTGTCCTAAATGTGATCACCACCTACGTATTGGTGCCCGCGCGCGCCTAGATATTTTTCTCGATCCGCAAAATCGTGCGGAGTTAGCAGCAGATGTAGTACCAATCGATCGCTTGAAGTTTAAGGATATCAAAAAGTATAAAGAACGCTTAACAGCCGCGCAAAAACAAACCGGTGAAAAAGATGCGCTTGTTGCAATGCGTGGTGAATTAAAAGGCATGCCCGTTGTTGCGGTTGCTTTTGAGTTTGCTTTTCACGGTGGCTCTATGGGTTACGTAGTAGGTGAGCGTTTTGCGCGCGCGGCTAAAGTTGCTCTCGCGGAAAAAATTCCATTAGTGTGCTTTTCGGCTACCGGTGGTGCGCGGATGCAGGAAGCGTTAATTTCTTTAATGCAGATGGCTAAAACCAGTGCTGTGATAGAACGATTAAAAATGCAAGGTACACCTTATGTATCTGTTATGACAGATCCGGTTTACGGAGGAGTGTCGGCAAGCTTGGCTTTGTTGGGGGATATTAACGTTGCTGAGCCTGGTTCGCGTGCTGGTTTTGCGGGCCCAGGTATTATTGAACAAACTATTCGGCAAAAGTTGCCCAAGGGGTTTCAGCGAGCGGAGTTTTTGTTGGATCACGGTGCTATAGACATGATCATCCATCGTCGCGATATGCGCGACAAAATTGCCTGCCTGCTTGCAAAATTCACCCATCATCCTGCGCTTAACTAACTCCTCGTTTCACATGAGACATGCATCGCTCGCAGAATGGTTAGGGTGGCTTGAACAAAGTCACCCTGTAGAAATTGATCTGGGTTTAGATCGCATTCGCAAGGTTGCTAAGTCTTTACAATTGCTAAAACCACGTTCGAAAACGATCACTGTTGCGGGAACTAATGGAAAAGGTTCGTGCGTAACGGCGTGTGCGGCGCTACTGCAGGTTGCTGGCCATTCTGTTGGCGTTTACACATCCCCGCATTTGTTACTTTACGCGGAACGCATTCAAGTAAATGGTCAGGCCGTGCAAGATTCAGAAATATGCGAGGCGTTTGAAAAAATTGCCTGCGCTGCAGAAATCGTCGGGCTTAGCCTTACCTATTTTGAATATGGAACACTCGCCGCACTGGAAATTTTTAAGCAACACCAAGTTGATTTTTTGGTGTTGGAAGTTGGGTTAGGCGGGCGGCTGGATGCTATAAATATTATTGATGCGGATATCGCCGTGATCACGTCTATCGCCTTGGATCATCAAGCTTGGCTGGGCGATACTCGTGAGCTTATAGGTCGTGAAAAAGCTGGTATTTTGCGCGCTGAAAAATTCTTTATTTGTACCGATAGTTGCCCGCCACAAAGCATTCTTGATGTTGCGACCGAATTGAAAACCAAGACCTACTTAATTGGATGTGATTTTTCACACGACATTGTCAAGGGTAAATGGAGTTGGCAAGGTATAGATCGTCACGGGGATACTATTTATTACCACGATATGCCGTTGCCTCAGCTTCCGTTGCCAAGTGTTGCGGGGGCGTTACAAGTTGTTTCGTTGCTGGATATTAATCTCTCCCTCACTGCCATAAAAAGTACCCTGAATAGCCTAAGGCTGGCAGGTCGCTTTCAAAAGCTCTCACACAAGAATCGCGAGTTTATCTTAGATGTTGCGCACAACCCTGCAGCAACGGAGTATTTTTCGCAGCGCTTAATGGCTGAGCCCAACGCTGGTTGTACTCATGCAATTGTTGCCATGATGGCTGACAAAGACTACGCCGTGAGTATAGCGAATGTGGCAATGTTGGTGGACAGATGGTACGTGTTGGACTTGGAGCATATTTCCCGAGCGGCTAAGCCAGAAGTGCTTGTTGAAAATATATTAGCGCTGAATACTACTGCGAAAAATATGAATAGCCGTTTGCACAACGTTAAGATTCCATATGTGGGCGATATAAATGCAATAATGCGCGAGCTTTTGAGCGTGAGTGAGCTTGGTGATCGCGTCATAGTATTTGGTTCTTTCTACACCGTTGCAGCCGCTTTGTCTTATTTACAGACAAATCAGTAAGTCGGCTATAAAGTGAGGCGTTAAGTGAAATACACCTTAAAACATCGATTGATAGGCGCCGCATTTCTAGCAGCGATAGCCGTAATTTTTTTACCGGGTTTTTTTAAGGAAAAAGAAATCAATCAAATCAGTACAAAGACCCAAATTCCAACACGCCCTGGTCTGGTTCCCATTGAATTTAACGCGCCGAAACCGGTTCCGGATATTGAACCCGCACCCGCACCCGAGGCCATGTTTGTGCCCGATGTCAATGCTGTTGCCGAGCAAAATTCCAGTCTTAGCAGCACCAAGGTCGGCGCTAATACGGTAAAAAAAGCGTCCTCAACGAACTTATCCATGTCATCGACAGCGGCCCCGCTGCAAAAGACCGCAGCCGTAGCGTCTATGCCACTGAATGCGCAAGGTTTACCTGAAGCATGGGTTGTGCAAGTGGGAAGTTTTGGCACCAAAGAGGCGGCAAATAAAGTGCGCGATGAATTGCAGTCTGAAGGTTTTAAGGCCTACATCCGTACATTGCCGAGTGGTAGCTCGACTATCAGCCGTGTTTACATCGGCCCCAAATTGGACAAGGTGCAAGCCCAAGCCATTAAAGCGCAAATCGACAAGCGTTTAAACGTGAACTCGATGTTAATGCGTTTCCAGCCTTAAATTATTGATGAGCTTAGCGATGAAATGTTTTTCATTGCTCCATTTTCTAATTCTTCAACGCCGAGTTAAACAGCTGTTTGATACAATGTGGCTCTGTTAAAATGCGGCCCTCAAAACGATCTTTTTACTGGGTTGATCGCCTGGAGAAATTGAATAGATGAATTGGGCGGATTGGATCATTGTGGCGATACTAAGTGTATCGAGTGTTATCGGCCTCATACGTGGATTTTTCAAAGAGGTTTTCTCTCTGCTTATTTGGGTTGTGGCTATAGTGCTGGCTACTCTGTATAGCGGTTATCTTGAGCAGTATCTCCGTCATATTATTGAAACACCCTCGCTTCGCACCATATCAGCTTTCGTTGCAATATTTGTTGTTGTGCTGTTAGTGGGCACGCTTATTAGTGTTGGTCTGGATCTGCTTGTTAAAGCGAGCGGGTTGTCGCTCTCTAATCGTTTATTGGGTATGGGCTTTGGATTTGCACGCGGGCTTTTCTTTATCAGTATGCTACTTATCTACTTACCCTCGTTTATCTCAGTAAAGAAAGATCCTTGGTTTCAGAAATCGCTGATTATCGCCTATGTTGCTCCCTACGAAGCGGTGGCAAAGAGTGCAACAACTAAAATGACGCAGTGGCTTTCAAAAACCGTGAACAGTTAACCGTTGCGCATACACAATGTAACATTTTTTTAAATCTTCTAGCAATTTGTATTTATCATAAGGTAAGCGAATATGTGTGGCATTGTAGGAATAGTGGGTAAGCGCGATGTCAATGTGCAGTTGTACGATGCCTTGACCATACTACAACATCGTGGCCAAGATGCGGCTGGCATAGTCACTTGCCACAATGGTCGCATGGCGCAACAAAAAGCCAATGGTCTGGTGCAAGATGTTTTTAGAACCCGCCATATGGAGCGGCTTATCGGCAACATGGGTATTGGCCATGTGCGTTATCCCACAGCAGGAAATTCCGGTCCAGCTCTGGCCCAGCCCTTTTATGTCAATTCCCCTTACGGTATCGCGCTGGCTCATAATGGCAATTTGACGAATGCGGATAAGCTCAGTGAAGATTTATTTAAAACAGATTTGCGCCATGTGAATACAGATTCTGACTCTGAAGTGCTGCTAAATGTATTCGCGCACGAATTACAAATGCAGGGAAAATTAAAGCCGACACCGGACGATATTTTTGCCGCCGTTAGCGGCGTTCACAATCGGGTGAGTGGTGGCTATGCAACGGTTTCGTTAATTGCCAGCTACGGTTTAGTGGCGTTTCGTGATCCTTTTGGTATTCGTCCCTTAGTGTATGGTTCGCGAAAAACGGCTGAAGGATCGGAAGAGTACATGATCGCGTCTGAAAGTGTGGCGCTAGATGTGTTGGGTTTCACTTTAATTGATGATGTAGCGCCTGGTGAAGCAATCTATATTACCGAGGCAGGGGAGTTACACCGTCGTCAGTGCGCCAAACATTCACGCTTAGTGCCTTGTATTTTTGAGCATGTTTATTTTGCACGGCCGGACTCCATTATGGATGGAATCTCAGTTTACAAAGCACGACTGCGTCAAGGCGAAAAATTAGCAGATAAAATTTTGCGGGAAAGGCCAGGTCACGATATCGATGTGGTGATTCCTATTCCAGATTCGAGCCGTGTTGCGGGCCAAGCGCTGGCGCACGGACTGGGTGTAAAATTTCGCGAAGGCCTTGTAAAAAATCGTTACATTGGGCGTACTTTTATTATGCCGGGGCAGCAGCAACGTAGAAAATCAGTGCGTCAAAAATTGAACCCTATTGGTTTGGAATTCAAAGGAAAAAATGTTTTGTTGGTGGATGACTCCATTGTTCGTGGCACAACTTGCCAACAAATTATTCAAATGGCCCGCGATGCGGGCGCAAAGAAAGTTTACTTTGCATCCGCCGCTCCTGCTGTAATCTATCCAAACGTGTACGGAATAGATATGCCCACGTCCAAGGAGCTAATAGCTCATGGCCGCACGCATGATGAAATCTGTAAGGAGATTGGTGCCGATTGGTTAATTTACCAAGATCTTGAAGATTTGATTGCCGCCTCGGCGGAAGGCAATACCAAAGTGACTGAATTTGATTGTGCGGTGTTTACGGGCAAATATGTTACGGGTGATGTCAGCCCAGAATATTTGGATAAGCTTGCAAGAGCGCGTAATGATTTGGCAAAAGCTGGAAAAAAATCCAACAACGAAAGTGATGCGCCTATCGGATTACACAATGGCTCTATGGGGTAAGTGTTGCTAAGCAACGGTGCGAGTTTAAGGCAACCTTAGCGGCTGATTGTGTAGGTAGAACAGTAAAATTAAGGTACTTCAAATGCAAAATCTCGAGCAAGAATTAGCACAATTTGAATTAGATACACTCGCTGTGCGCGCTGGTCAATCGCGCACACATGAAGGCGAGCACAGCGAAGCTTTATTTTTAACATCTAGTTATGTATTTGGCAGTGCGCAAGAAGCAGCAGATCGTTTTTCTGGTACTGAGGCGGGTAATGTGTATTCACGTTATACGAATCCTACAGTCCGTAATTTTGAAGAGCGAATCGCGGCGCTTGAGGGTGCGGAAGCGGCGGTGGGCACGTCGTCTGGTATGTCAGCGATTCTCAGTTTGTGTATGGCACTTTTGAAGTCGGGCGACCATATTGTGTGCTCGCGCAGTGTGTTCGGCACTACCACTGTGCTGCTGAATAAATTTATGCAGAAGTTCGGCATCTCAACGACCTTCGTCGCCCCAACAGATTACGCAGAATGGGCAGCGGCTTTCACGCCTTCAACTAAACTGGTGTTTGTGGAGACCCCTTCGAACCCATTGAATGATGTGATTGATATTCAGCGTTTGGCGGATATCACTCATGCTCACAAAGCGTTACTCGTTGTGGATAATTGCTTTTGCACCCCTGCATTGCAACGTCCGTTAGAGTTTGGTGCGGATTTAATTGTGCATTCCGCGACTAAATATATCGACGGCCAAGGTCGTTGTTTAGGTGGCGTTGTTGCGGGCCCGAAGCTGTTAGTGGATGAGGTGCTCGGCTTTGTGCGCAGCGCGGGTCCTAGCATGAGCCCATTTAACGCATGGATATTTTTAAAAGGGTTGGAAACGTTGCGGATACGTATGGATGCGCATTCACGCAGTGCCTTGGTTTTGGCTGAGTGGTTAAATAAACACGCCAAGGTAGAAAAAGTTTTTTATGCGGGCTTACCAAGTCACATCGGTCATGAGCTTGCATCAAAACAACAGTCAGCATTTAGTGGTGTGCTTTCGTTTCGTGTTAAGGGTGGGCGTGATGCGGCCTGGAGGGTGATAGATGCAACTCGTATCATGTCGCTCACGGCTAACTTAGGTGATACAAAAACAACGATTGTTCACCCGGCGACTACCACTCACGGCCGATTAACGACTGAGCAGAAAGCTGAAGCGGGAATTACGGAAAACTTGATTCGTATTTCTGTTGGATTGGAAGATATAAGAGATTTAATCGCGGATTTAGAGCGCGGTTTTAACCTGTTGTAGATAGCGTTTTGCTAATGGCCCGCAAATAAATGATGCAGGTAGCTTAAAAATGTTGTGCGGCATGAGCGACCTACACGGAAGAAGAATTTCCCCCGCCGTGACCGTATTGTCTAACGATAAAAACCATTCCGTTGTTTAACATAAGGACTCCACCGTGAGAAAATTTGTTGCAACACTTGTCGATGAAATTAGCGGTGTTCTGCTGGGCAAGGAAGACAAAATAAAACTTGCGTTGACCTGTTTACTGGCTGACGGGCATCTACTCATTGAAGATTTACCCGGCATGGGCAAAACCACCTTGTCGCATGCTTTAGCTAAAGTGCTCGGTTTAACCTATAACCGTGTGCAGTTTACCAGCGATATGCTGCCGGCTGATATTCTTGGCATCTCCATTTTTGATCCAGTGCAACAACAATTTAGTTTTCATCAAGGGCCGATTTTCGCGCAACTTTTGTTGGCTGATGAAATAAATAGAACGACCCCGAAAACGCAAAGCGCATTGCTGGAGGCCATGGAAGAACGCCAAGTGACTTGTGAGGGGAAAACATATTTTCTTCCACAGCCATTTTTCGTTATTGCGACACAAAATCCAATCTCGCAGATGGGTACTTTCCCCCTGCCTGAATCGCAGCTAGATCGTTTTCTTATGCGGATCAGTATTGGTTACCCTGATGCTGAAACGGAAAAGCGCCTATTTAAAGGTGGCGATACTCGCGAACAATTAACCAAGCTGCGTGTGTGTTTACCCATCGAAGAACTTACAGACATTAAATCCGGGATTCGGGAAATAAAAGTGTCTGACAGTTTGGTTGATTACGTTCACCGCTTGGTGAGCTACACCCGTTTATCCGATGATGTTGCCGTTGGCTTATCGCCGCGTGGTGCCATGGCTCTTATCAAGGCAGCGAGAACTTGGGCGTTTATGCAAGAACGTTCCTATGTGGTGCCTGAGGACGTTCAGTATCTGTTTTCAGCTGTAGTTGCCCATCGCTTAATCCCGAAAGCGAGTACGCAGGTTTTTGCGCAGGAAAATTTGGTAAGAAAAATATTAACATCGGTCCCTGTGGTGCTTTAAACCGTTGTGCGCCTAGCGCTTGAATCTGCCCATTCAGTTGTGTGAGTACTATAAATCTATGCTTTGCTTTGTTAGAGAGGTAGTACCTTTTGTCTCCCTTTAAAAAATACTTTCATCACTGGGCCGAAAAACGCTCACCGCGCGCAACTCAGGTTATTCTTCGCCACAAAACAATTTATATTCTTCCCGGAAAACAGGGGTTGGCCTTTTTATTGGTCATACTCTTGATTTGGTTGTTGGGGACTAATTACCAAAATAATTTAATTCTAGCCTTTGCTTTTTTTTTAGTAAGCATCATGTTGATTTCCACTATTCATGCGTTTCGAAATATGCTCGGTGTAACTTTTTCACCGGTATCCTTGGAATATTCTGCGGTAGGTGAGCTTGCCCAGTTTAACGTTGATATTGGCTCGCGTTATTCTAGCGAGCATCATTCTCTGTTGCTTGTTCTCGAAAACTCCGAGCCGGTATTAGCAAATCTTGGGGCTGGTCTAAATACTCAGGTAACTCTCGGCGTGCTGGCGCGTGACCGAGGTTGGCTGAAGATGCCGCGTATTACCGTAAAAAGCTATTTTCCTTTTGGATTTATTCGGGCGTGGGCTTACGTGCAGCTTGAGCATCGCGCACTTATTTATCCGCGTTCAGTTGCCTGCGACATTCCGCCGTTGGGTGCAGCGCAGGGCGAGTACGGCAATTCGTATTCGAGTCAGCAGGGTGATGAATTTCACGGTTTTCGAGCTTATCAGCAGGGGGCTCCCTTGTCCCAAGTCGCGTGGAAGCAGTATGCCCGTGGTGCGGGGCTGCATTTGAAAGACTATCGCGCACACAAGAGTCAGCAGTATTGGTTGGACTGGCAGCACATAAGTGCGCGCGATGTTGAGTTGGGTTTGTCGCAGATGAGTTATTGGGTTAACCAGTTTACGGAAAGAAATATTGAGTTTGGTCTGTTGCTGCCCGGTGAAGTTGTCGATATGGGTTGTGGTGATATACACCGGTTACATGCATTGAGAGCACTTGCTTTGTTTGGTGGGAAGGATTCCGAATGATTTTTTCTGGCAAGCTTTTTAACAAAGAAATAACGCTCTCGTCATCGCCGCCGGTATCACGCGCCAGTCTTGTATGGCTTTTTATAGTACAAATTTTTATTTTGGTTCCGCACTTTATTGAAGTTCCCCCTTGGCTCGCGGTGCTGTGGCTATTTGTCGTCTTTTGGCGCTGGAAAATTTTTCAGGGCGCTTGGAGTTATCCCACAAAAGTACAAAAAACTATCGTTGTTTTCTTGTGCAGTGCTGGCCTAGTCGTTAGTCTGGGCATCGGCTTCAGCTTGGTTAGCATGGTCAGTTTATTGTTGGCGGGATTCGTTCTGAAATTATTGGAGATGAAAAACAGAAAGGATTTTGTATTGTTGGTCTATGTAGCTTTTTTTATTCTGGCGACTCAATTTATTTTTTTTAATCACGTTATGGCGGCCTTTTATGGGTTCTTTTGCCTAGTTTTGTTGGGTACGTTGTTGCTTCAGCTTTACCAAAATCCACATGTGCAAAAACCTCCAGTAGGGAAATTTAAAACGCTTAAAGGTGCGTTAAAGACCTTAAACCCTAGCCTATTTATATTGCTGCAAGCTATTCCGTTGATGTTAATGCTATTTGTGGTGGTGCCTCGCTTAGGATCATTTTGGGCTGTGCCATCGCCTCCGCAAGTGAAAACCGGAATGAGCGATTCTATGTCGCCAGGCGATATCAGTCAGTTAATACAATCGAATGAGTTAGCCTTTCGCGTAACCTTTGATGGTGAAGTCCCCGGTCATGAAAAATTGTATTGGCGCGGTTTAGTGTTTGCTTATTTTGATGGTCGACGTTGGTCATCTCCTTATCAATCTCGACACAAACAAGACTTAAGATTATCAAGCCAACCGATCTATGGTTGGCGTGAAAAAATAAGTTATCTGGGTGAAAAAACGAGTTATGACGTTGTTGCCGAACCGAGCAATCAGCCGTGGCTATACCTTTTGGCTGCACCGGAAGTTTGGTCCAATGACTTGCTGCTAGGTCATGACTTGCATTTAGAGTCAGCACTTCCTGTCACCCGAAGGATTAGCTATAACATAAGGTCAGCATTAAATTACCGATTGGATGCCGGTGAGCTGGATTCACTAATAATGACGCAAAATTTACAGATACCGGCTAGAGGTAACGCGGAAACGCAACGCATCGCCAAAGAGTGGATCTCTCAAGTCGGTGATACCGAGGCATTAATCTCAAAATTATTTGCCTATTTTCACGATAATTTTTATTACACATTGCAGCCGCCTGCTTTAGGCAGCGACTCGGTTGACGAATTTCTTTGGCAAAGTCGTCAAGGTTTTTGCGAGCATTTTGCGAGTGGTTTTGTTTTTTTTATGCGCGCGGCAGGAATTCCCGCGCGCGTGGTGGTGGGTTATCAAGGAGGTGAGTTAAACACCGTTGAAAATTACTTAACCGTACGGCAACGCGATGCGCATGCCTGGGCAGAAGTTTGGATCAGGGATCGTGGATGGGTTTTATATGATCCAACCTCAGCAGTGGCTCCTGAAAGAATTCGGCGCGGTATTGTTGACTCGCTTAATGCGCAGGATCAGAAACTATTAAGTCGGCATTTTGGTGGTTCGTTTAAATTTCTACTGTCGCTGCGCAATCAGTGGGAAGCGCTAAATTTTCAATGGATACGTTGGGTGATGAATTATGATTCGAGTGTGCAATCCGAACTGCTGCGTAAAATCTTAGTTAATGTTGATCCTTTACGAATAGCACTGCTTGTTCTGGCAGCCGGCGGGGCTTCGGTGCTGATAGTTTTTACCTTCTTGTTTTTGCGCCGGAATATTAGACGGCTGCCACTCGTTGAGCGAAGTGGTCGGGCAGCTTACGCAATACTCTGCAAAAAGCTCGCGACATGCGGGTTTGTACTTGTACCCGGCGAGGCTCCACGTCACTTTATGTTGAGGGCCGCAAATCTACGCCCGGATTTAGCTCCTTCGCTCAATAAGATTATGGATCTGTATGAACAACTTGTTTACGGCGAGAATTTGTCGGTTTTGGTCGATCTGAAGTATGAGCTTGCAAATTTCTCACCTAAAAGAAATCCCCCTAGTGCCGCGTAAGTAAATAATGTTCTATTTAGGTGCCAATTATTTTTAATGGGCATTTTATTGGTGCGTTACTTTTCTTGGCGGGTATAATTTTTTTTACAACATTATGATAAATAACAATAAAATTTAATGGTACGGGGATTGCTAACGGATTAAAAATGTCTAATTTTCAGCTTTTTCTGCTCTTTTTTGGGCTCATAACGTCTGAGACTCCGATAATTCACACTCGATTTCTGTAAAAAAAATTTATTTTTCGTGTGTGTGAATTAAATTGGGGCATTTTTAGGTTTCGTGTGTTGTTTTCGAATAAGAAATTAAGAGGTTTGTTTATGAGTAAGATTATTGGTTTTTTTCTCAAAGTTATTTTTGTTGCCGCTAACCTTCTGTTGTGCGGTGCAGTGTCAGCGGATGCCGTAACGCCAGTGAATGCCGCTAATACAGCATGGATGTTGTCAGCGACTGCTCTGGTTCTGTTTATGACCTTGCCTGGGCTAGCGCTTTTCTATGCGGGGTTAGTTCGGGTTAAAAACGTACTGTCAGTGCTCATGCAATGCTTTGCGATAGCCGCTATCGTGTCCCTGCTATGGGTCATCATTGGTTATAGCCTGAGTTTTGGCGAGGGTAATGCATTTATAGGTGACTTCAGTAAAGTCTTGTTTGCATCTATGACGAAGGAATCCATGTGGGGCGATATTCCCGAAAGCCTGTTCGCGATGTACCAAATGACTTTCGCCATTATCACTCCGGCGTTGATTGTGGGTGCCTATGCCGAGCGCTTGAAATTTTCGTCGATGCTGCTTTTCTCCTCCTTGTGGTTGTTGGTTTGTTACGCACCGATTTGTCACTGGGTGTGGAGCAGTTCTGGCTGGCTTTTCAAAATGGGTTTACTGGATTTTGCCGGAGGAACCGTTGTTCATATTACGGCTGGTGTTGGCGCTCTGGTCGCGGCTTTAGTTATCGGCAAGCGTAACGGATTTCCAAACATCGCGATGCCGCCACATAACATGACAATGGTCGTAAGCGGCGCGGGCATTTTGTGGGTGGGTTGGTTTGGTTTTAATGCAGGTAGCGCCTTGGCGGCTAACGGAAGCGCGGCAATGGCGATGCTGGCAACACATCTTTCGGCGGCGGCGGGTGCGTTGGCTTGGATGACCATCGAATGGATACGTTTTAAAAAACCGAGCGTGCTTGGAATTGTTACTGGCATGGTGGCTGGGTTGGGGACGATCACTCCAGCGTCCGGATATGTAGGCCCCGGTGGAGCTTTGGTCATAGGTCTGCTGGCGGGTGTTGTGTGTTTTTTTATGACGCAGTTAGTGAAGCGCGTATGGAAAATAGATGACTCGCTCGATGTCTTCCCGGTTCATGGAGTGGGCGGAATCATGGGTACATTTCTTGTGGGTATTTTTGCTTCTACACATTTAGGTGTGTTTAGTGGGCAAGGTTTTGGTTCGGGCATTGAGTCTATCGGGCAGCAGCTGCAAGTGCAATTGATAGGTATAGTAGCAACCGTGGGTTACACCGCCGTAGTTACCTACGGGCTGTTGAAACTAACCGGTCTGTTAACCGGTGGGTTACGTGTTAGTAAAGATGAAGAAGCCTTAGGGTTAGACCTCAGTTTGCATGAAGAGGATGGATACAAGCTCTAGTCTGCGTTAACTCTAGCTTGCGTTAACTTTAACCTGCGTTAAAAAGAAGAGCATCAGCTTTTCTTTTTAACGGTTGCGACTCACGTGCTTAGTGTGAACTTTCTATCGAAACGCAATCAGTGCCGCGGTAACCGCGACGTTTAAAGACTCTACGCCATTGTTCATTGCAATGCGCACGTGCTCATTGCAAAGTTGAGACACTTCTTTTGATACGCCATCTGACTCATTACCCAAAACATAGATGCAGGATTGCTGCGGCTTGAACGCTTTTAATTCGGATTTTGCGTGCGAAGACAGCGAACAAATAATAGTTCCGTTTGCTTTAAAGTCTTTGAGTGCCACAACTAATGAGTTGCAGCGTAGCACCGGCGCACGAAAAACAGTTCCCGCGCTGGCCTTTATGACAAGCGGATCAATTTGCGCACTTCCCTGTTGTGGTAACAGAATTCCATCAATATTGCCTGCACAGGCCGAGCGAATAATCATACCTAAATTTTGTGGATTGCTGATGCCATCTAATGCGAGTAGCGTAAATTTCCGTTGCATATTTTTTTGCAGAAAAATATCGTAAGTCTGAAATCCGCTGCATATCAAATCGGCTGCAACTCCTTGATCCTGAGTCGAGTTTTTCGAAATGCGTGATAAGGCTTGGCGGCTGTGATAAAGAATTTCAGCGCCTTGTGCTTTTGTTAGTGCAATAATTTCTTCAATAATGTCGGCAGATTTATTGCTGTCTGCCAGGTGTAGACGATGGATACGTGTAGCTCTATCTTGTAGGGCTTCTAAAACTGGCTTACGTCCATAAATAGTTAGCATGCCATCATAGAGTTTTTTTTTGTCGAGATAAGACTGGCTATCAATTCGTTCGTTCGTCATCTAAATTTTTAAATCCGCGTAAGTTTTTTGTAGGGGCTATGGCTAAGTGGGCTAAGTGTGCTCAGTGTGCTCAGTGTGCTCAGTGGCTCAGTGGTTGCAAATTTTTTGATAAGCGCGCACCGCATTTTCCAAGCCCATTGCGATAGCATCAACAATAAGTGCGTGCCCAATGGATACTTCAAGTAGCTGTGGCACTTGGCGGAAATAGGCAAGATTATCTAGATTTAAGTCGTGACCAGCATTTAATCCGACCCCGATTTCCGCGGCGTATGTTGCCGCATCAAAATAACGTTGAAAGAGTGCGCCAAAGTTTTTATCTTGTTGCTTGAACGACTCTGCATAAGGCCCCGTGTAAAGCTCGATACGATCTGCACCTATTGTTTTTGCTAAGGTAATTTGGGCAATGTCTGGGTCCATAAAGAGGCTAACACGAACACCCTCAGCTTTTAATCGCTCAATAATGGGGCGCAGGCTTTCGCCTGATTGGCGCAAATCAAACCCATGATCAGACGTCAGTTGGTTATTGGTGTCGGGCACCAAGGTGCATTGATCTGGTTTAGTATCGAGTACCAGTTGAATAAAGCCGGGAAAGTTGCCAATCTTTTCGGCGAAGGGATTCCCTTCGATATTAAATTCAGCAACCTTGCTCTCTTTCAATAAGTCGGAGATTGCATAAACGTCTTGTGGGCGAACATGCCGTTGGTCTGGCCTAGGGTGGACGGTTAACCCATTTGCGCCTGCCGCTAAACAAGTTCGGCCGTGTGCTACAACATCGGGGTAGTTACCTTCACGAGAATTTCGAATAAGCGCAATTTTATTTAAGTTGACACTTAATGCCGTTTTCATGGTTGTACGCTCGCAGGGGTTTCTTCTGCTGAAGTTTCTGTTGCTGAAGTTTCTGTTTGCATCTCGTTTTCAACTTTTATATCTACAGCTGGCTTACTTGCATATAGGCGTTCAATTTTTAAAATATGCACTGAAAGATTGGGTGCTTCAGGAAATTTTTCGTGCATTCCTCTTGGTTGAAGTGAAATCTTCTCAGCTATTTCAATGCCTTCAATGACTCGCCCAAAAACGGGATAGCCCAAACTTTTGCCGTTTGCATTGAGCGCCGTATTATTTTGCATGTTAATGAAAAACTGCGACCTTACCAAATTTGTTCCAGAGATCGCACCTTCGGAGTGTGCCATTGCAACTGTCAAATACTCGTTTTTTAAACCGTTGCCGGATTCATTTTTGATGGGTGCGCGCGTCGGTTTGGTTGTGAAATCAGACGTAAACTCACCGCCTTGTATAAAAAAGCCTGGGACAACGCGCTGAAAAATAGTGCCATTATAGAAATCGCTGTCCACATAATCTAAAAAATTTTTAACAGTAACCGGTGACTCTCGTGGGAAAAGCTCTATGACCAGCTCGCCGAGGTTGGTTTGCATTAATACCCGTGGGTTAATAGCTGCCAGTAGCACATTAGCGCTGCAGAGCGCCCATAAGGCTACAAAGTGTATAAATATCTTTTTCATGGTGTGCTGGTTCTGCATAACCTGTTAGTTCCATTCGGAGCGGCGTTTGGTTTTCCCAAAAGACTGTAAAATCAACGATAGAATAATTCCGCTAAGAATCAGTAAGCCACCATAAATGCGTTGCTTATTTTTGTCGTATTTTTTTAATAAATCATTTTCTGCTTTTAAGACATCTCTTTCAGTTTGCACTAATTGAAACTCGCGATGCATACTTTGATTTTCTTGCTCCATATTGACGTCGGACGTAGTCGCTGTGCGCATCGCTGCGGTTTCTTGCAGTAGTGTTTGGTAACTCGCATTAATATTTTCTAGCTCAGTTTTGAAGGCAAGGTTTTGCTTTTGCAGTTCAATCACATTAGAAGAGCCAGAAGATATAGCGTCTAGCTTCATTGCGGCGGTTGGCTCATTAATAAGATTCTGGCTGCGTACCCAGCCTTCAATGCCATCAGGCGTAACAACTTGTGACCATTTATTTTTGCTTATATCTTCTTCTTCGCGCATAAATTTCAATTTTGTACCCGTCACCAGCCCATTTTTTAATACACCGGCTTGGTTATCTTTATCGCTGCGAAGTGGTATAGAAATAACATCCGTCACGTAACGAATTTCCGCAAAGCTCGGCAACGAAAAACCTGCTGTGAGTGTGCTGATGATTATTCCTGAAAGTATTAGGTTATTTTTCCGTATTGTTTTTTTCATAATTATTCTACTGTTCATAAATGATTTGTTTCTCAGCTAGATGCTTTCTTTTTTTTTGATTAAGGCAATACTTTTTTAAATGGCTTTACCTTTACATGCGAATAAATTCCTGCAAGAGCATAGGGGTCTGCGGTTGCCCAGGCTTTAGCATCTTGCAATGATTCAAACTCAGCTACCACTAGGCTGCCAGTAAAGCCCGCATCGCCCGGATTGTCGTTGTCAATCGCTGGGTGTGGGCCTGCCAATACTAGGCGCCCAGTATTTTGCAGTGCTTGCAATCGCTCTAAATGAGCGGGTCGTGCAAGTTTACGCTTTTCCAAACTATCGACAACATCCTCACTAATGATGGCATAAAGCATATAAATCTCTCTAATTAGGTTTGCTGCTATTGGTGTCGCCGGTTTCCGCGGGTTCGCTACCGTCGTTCATGACATCTTCCATGGTCAAATCGGCGAGTAAGCGAATGCTTCGGAAAATATAAAAAAGCGTAGCGATCATAATAATCATCGAAGGCACTAAAATAACGGGAAAACTGACCGCATGCATTTTACCAATTTCGACGTTATAGGCTTCAGTCCCTGTTGGGCTTATCACTATCATTTTTGCCAGAATATAATTAAGCGCCGACGAAACAAAAAATGAAATAGCGATAAAGTAAGAACTGTTACGTAATGTTTTTTCAAATTGCTCCGTATTATTGTTCTTGGCGAGCGCCGTCGAAATTTTTTCAATACGAAGAATACTTTCATTGTAGACAAATGTTTTCACCAGTGGAAAGCGAGTTTTAGTGGAGAAGAGAACCATAAGGCCAATGAGGCCGGGAATCGCCGC
>JAYWHF010000691.1:0-2145 GCA_043777855.1 Gammaproteobacteria bacterium
GGTTTAGAGCTTATTACTATGAATGATCTCCATGTTCGTCAGGATCGACTAGAGTTTAACAAGTTGCAAAAGCGCATTCGGCGCTTAGTTGGCAGCGCGATTGTTGATTACAACATGATTGAAGACGGCGACAAAGTCATGGTGTGTCTTTCGGGCGGAAAAGATTCTTACACAATGCTCGATATTTTGATCAGCTTGCAAAAAACGGCGCCGATCGATTTTGCTATTGTGGCGGTGAATATGGATCAGAAACAGCCAGGTTTTCCTGAGGATGTGTTGCCACATTACCTGTCTGCACTTGGCGTAGATTTCCATATTATTGAGAAAGACACTTACAGTATTGTTAAAGAAATTATTCCTGAAGGTAAAACAACCTGCGGTTTGTGTTCAAGTTTAAGGCGTGGCACTTTGTACAGTTTTGCTGACGAGATAGGCGCTACAAAAATTGCGTTAGGGCATCATCGTGACGACATTATTGAAACGCTTTTTTTAAATATGTTCTATGGCGGAAAGCTTAAAGCTATGCCGCCAAAATTACTGTCGGACGATAAACGAAATGTCATTATTCGCCCTCTCGCGTATTGCAAAGAGAGCGATATTATTGAATTCGCGCGGCAAAAAAGTTTTCCGATTATTCCCTGCAATCTTTGTGGTTCACAGGATAATCTACAACGACAAGTTATAAAGGACATGCTGCATGCTTGGGAAAAGCAGTATCCTGGTCGCACTGAAACACTTTTTTCAGCGATTAAAAATGTTTCTCCTTCACAATTAGCGGATACAACCTTATTTAATTTTAACGATTTAAATGCAAATAAAAGCGCCATTGCCAACACTGAAGAAGATTCTTGCGCCGCATTCGTTGGGGGCGATGGTGTAAGGAATAGTGCTGCTGCTGTGCAGTACCTCGACTTTCTCGACGCCCCTTAGTTCCACAAGCGCTTCGTTAAAGCAATGTTATTTTTTTTGCATTTATACTGTTACTTATTGATCCAATTGCGCCACTGGCGGGCCACTAAAAGAAACAGTGTTTCTAATATTTCCCCCACTTTTTTTTGGAAACTATTTTTTTAGTAAAAAACTAAACCTAATTGTGAAGTTACTTGAACTGCAGTGAATTCAAGGTAAACTTCATTTTTTACGGTGTAATGCACGGACGGTTTATGGGTGGGCTGGCGATCATTGTCGGGCCATTGCGATTGTTAAAAAATTCTATTTTCTTCGTAATATTTTTGCAGCTTCATGTTGTCGTTAAAAAAATAAGAGAGGCTTATTATGACATTGCCAAGCTCCTTCAGTAGCATCAAGTTGCTTAATCGATTGGGGCAGTCTATCCAATTAGCGGTTCAACATATCCAAGTCGTGGGTCGCGAGTATGTCTTTGTCGCTGCGATAACTCAGCATGCTTCTAGTGTGGTGGCAAAAAATGCTGAACATTTTGCATTTCAGCTGCGTGAGCTTTTCCAGTTAGACTCCCATCGTTTTGAGTTAATTGAATTGCGTGGTGATTTTGCGGCGCCCTGTCTTTGGCGCTGGCGTTTTGAATGGGTCGGTATGTCACCGCTATCTCCGCGCAGTGAAATTGTTTCAGCCGCGCATCAAAAACGCCAATTGTTGAGTCTACTCAATCTACTGGGTGATTCATCATCCGCGTTTGTCTAGCTCGGGCAATGATTGTCTAGGTTGTTTTGGTGCAAAGAAACCTAAGCCCGCGAGTATCATCAGGCATAGTCCAGCGAGCGGCAGGGTACCCCAGTGCATGAATGGCGTTGCACCCTGCGTTGCGTAAACCGTTCCGCTGAGTGTGGCTTGTTCAAGGGCGTTTGTTCGCGTTTGAATGTTGCCTTTGCGATCAATAATAGCGCTTGGCCCGTTATTAGTGCTGTAGGCAAAGTAGCGTTGTGTTTCCAGCGCGCGCATTTGCGCCATTTCCATAAATTGGTGCCTTCCAAGCGAATCGCCAAACCACCCCAAATTGCTGACTGACATTAATAGTTGTGCGCCATTTGCGCTGCGGCTTACTAAATCGGGGTAGGCAACTTCATAGCAAACGTAAGGCGAAATGTAGATGTCGCCCACTTTCAAACCATGCTGATCCTGGGCGCCAAAGCTAATGATGGATGAAGGTAAGTTTAAAAAATCGAT
>JAYWHF010000692.1:0-2145 GCA_043777855.1 Gammaproteobacteria bacterium
CTGCCTCACAATTGGCAAGCGCCTGCGTCGAACTCCCCGGCTACGCCTGCGTAGTTGAGTAGGCTGTGGCAGTCAACATGGGTTGACCGAACGCTTACGAGTAGACAGTTTTCTTTGAGTTCATTAGCTGAGTTATGCCCCCAAAGACCAAACGTACCGCGTATCGCGCTAGTTTTGCCAGTACCGGTGTAGCCGACAAGCTGCCAAAATCCAGACTGACTGTATACACAGATCTGTTTCAGGGCGTTTTCTGCCAAGTCATTTTTGCAATAGGTGACCTGCTGACCATTTGTATCGCCATAAAGAACTGGATTTTCAGCAAGTAAAAAATCTATCAATTTTCCGAAATATCTTTTCAGATTGGTACTTTTCGGCGCCGCCCAGCCGTTAGAGATATCTGAGTTGATATTTAGCTTTGAGCGCATTTTCTACCTTTGCTATCGCTTGTGTAATCGGGGGTTAAAAAAGTTTCATGCTGCAGAATTGGCTGGATACATCAGAGCTAACTCGCTGCATAGCCTATGCAAGGGAAAACACCAAAAATTAACAGAAATCGTATCCACAAATGTGACTAGAGTTCTGTATAAAAAAGTTATCTATTGAATGCCATAAATTGTGTTACCCCACCGCAATCCTCCTACAAAGTTTCTATAAGAAATTTCGTATTGTCCTGTGAATAACAATTTCCCACCACTAAATAGATAAGGATTCGGTTGGGATGGATCGCTTAAATACGGATACGGATCGTTAACTATAACCATCAAATCGGATGGTGTGTCACGATAGCCTACTAGCAGCACTGCATGTTGAGAAATATCTGGAAGAGGAAATCCTGAAGGAGATATTCCCGCTAATATCGGTCGGCCTAAGGCAATCTCGCTTTTAAGTGCCGTCTCATCAAGATGGCTGAAGAGTAGCTTAGATGTGATTTTTCTCGTAAAAATGCCAGTATAAAAACTAACTCGGTCGCTATATAAAGTAAGGTTATTTGCGACGTTTGAGACTGTTCCACCACCGACAACACATGCGCCGCAATTGCTATAGCATATTGACGATGGACCAAAAGTCATAGCCAAGATTCCACATTGAAAATTAGGATTAACGCTAGCTATACCGTAATAACGATAAATCATCTCTAAAGTGGCGGCCCAGCACCACAGCGGTGTTTGTTGGTATACCGGCGCAATAGCTAATTGTTTTTGTGCAGGTATTTGTAGAGCGACGTTTTGAGCGCTACTACCCTCGTTACCTCCGCAACTGATCAATAAAAAACTTACAAAGAAGGGTAAAAATACTCTAAGCAATTTGTGGATAAGCATTATTGAACCTCAGAAGTACTGACAGATGATTACTGCAAACTACCAATGTTGTGTGGACTAATTTGATAACTGAAAATTTGCCACTTCCTACCGTCGTTTGAATAAAGCGTAATCGACTCCATGATTGGAGCCGATGACTTTTCAAAATTTGAACGATATGTGAGCATCATGTAATCCCCTCTTGGTTCTTGAAATAAAAAACGTCCGGAGTTAAATCCTGCCAAGTTTCTACCTGTCCCTTTACCAAGCGGCTGCATCGAGGTTGCGGCCAACTCAAGCCACAACTTATTTGAAATTCGACTCTGAGACAGTGAACCGAGAAAATCATAAGAAGCCTGGTAATCCTGCCGATCTACCGCTTTAAGTAGCGGTTCAACTACGGCCTTGGCATCTTCTAAGCTCGGAGGAGTGGGAATTTTTGCAACCACTTGCTCCACTGGCAAAAATGCCACCATTGCTACAAGTCCAAGTGCCCCGGCACCGCGCACCCAGCTTCCGACACGAACTTCTAAGACACCAGGTAGCACTGCGCCTATTGCACCAGCTACTAAAGCTAATACAATTTTGAAAATAAACCACGTGGTTACTGTTGGCTCTGGAAAAACGACAGCAAGCACAAGTAATATGACTACGAAAATACAACCAAAAGTAAAAGCAAGGGCTTTTTCGATCGGTATTTTTCCGCTAATGCGTGAGGTCATATTCGTTCTCGCTAGTCTTGTTCTGTTACCAAATTTCTATCGTTGCGCGTTTGCACTGGGACATCAGGGGACATCAGGGTCAGGTCGGGGACATCAGGGTCAGGTCGGGGACATCAGGGTCAGGT
>JAYWHF010000693.1:0-5921 GCA_043777855.1 Gammaproteobacteria bacterium
TGGGCCTATTTGGCCCGCGAGCGCACCCGCAATATTAAAGCCTTTGATGCTTTTTTACCTCTGCTGCGCTCAACAGATATGGAAAAAATGCAAATGTATACGCGCGAGAATCAAGCCCCGGTTACGCGGATTATTGGTTGTGGTTTAGATATGATGGTGGTTTCTAAACAGCGCGCGGACATTGAAAATTCAATGACCGAGGGAATGCTCGAGATTATTCCTAGATTGGAGCAGCGAGTAGGGTATCTAGCTCTTCTGGCAAACGTTTCAACATTGTTAGGCTTGTTGGGTACAGTTCTGGGTTTGATCGCGGCCTTTACGGCTGTTGGTAATGCCAATCCTGCGGAGAAGGCACAATTGCTATCGGCATCTATTTCAGTGGCGATGAACACTACGGCATTTGGTTTGTTTGGCGCTATTCCCTTGCTGATATTGCACTCTCTTTTACAAAATAAAGCGGCGGCGATTATTTCTAGTATTCAAATGTCGGCGGTAAAGTTTCTTAACATCATGACGTTGCATCGCCTTATCGAAACGGGTAACCCCCGGAACCCAGAGCCTGAAACAGCTGCTAGTACTCAGGAGTAGTTTATGAAATTTGATTTTCAACAGGGGATTAAGGAGCAGGCAGAGCTTGAGATTACCCCATTGATGAATTTGATGATCATATTGGTCCCGATTTTGTTGATTAGCCTCAACTTTGCGCAGATTACTGTCCTCGAAGTTAACCTGCCTGAGCTCACTGGCGGTATGAGTGTTAGTCAAAAAGCCCAATCAAAATTGGAGGTTAGAATTGAGCTGACTGGCTTCAAGATTTACTTCCCTGAAGATGTTTTAGTAAAGGAAATTCCGTTAATTGAAAATGCTGATGGTAAGTTCTATGACTATATGCAGCTCTCTCAAGTCCTTCAGGAAGTAAAGCGTCAACTCAGTGACAAGCGCGATGTGTTGTTGTTGTCTAATCCGAATGTTGACTATCAAAATCTAGTTTTTACGATGGACGCGGTGAAGTCCTTCAGTACTGTTGTTGCTACTAACTTAGTGGAAATCGAATTGTTCCCGGAGATATCTCTCGGTGATATTATTTAATGCATGAGTTGATAAAAGCATGATCGGATCAACAATATTTCAAATCAAAAAAAAGAAACCCGTTACTGCTGGGTTGCTTCTAGTATCTTTGGTTGACATTTTTACGTTTTTTATTTTCTTTTTGTTAATCAATGCGGGCGAGAGTCCGAAGATTCAAAATGCACGATATATAGCGCTGCCCAATTCGACCTCGAATACAGAGCCACGCAATAAAATTTTAATTTTTATTGATGCGAAACAAATCTGGCTTGGAGATAAGCCGGTTGCTAATGTCGATGATGTTATGAGAGCTCCAGATAAAGCCATCGATTCGCTTGTGGCGGCTTTGGCGATTCACAAAGTTGCCGCGGATGATCTTACGGAGTATGAAAAAATAAATGGATTGAGCGTGACTATTATGGGAGATAAATCCGTTTCTTACTCGTTACTTAAAAGCGTTATGATGACCTGTCAGGGCAGTGATTTTCGTAATATTTCCTTGGCTGTTAATCATATTTTTCCTGCTGGGTTCTCAAAAGCTGCCTCGCCGACGGGTGCTGCAGTCGATAGTGCTGTTAAGGTAGGAGGTTAATCGTATGACACTTGTTTTTCAGCCTATAGCCTTCGATCTTGCGTTACCTTGGCACTATGATCAGCAGCGAGAGCTAGCCTTTAAGAAAACGTTAAAGAGGGTGCTCGTACCCGTTTTAATTTTATTTTTATTGATACCTTGGGTGAAAATTATTGATAGAGAGTTAATGTCCACGGGAAGTAGAATTGTCGAAACAAGAATAGTGTTAGAGCCTGTGGCTCCCCCCCCTGAAATTTCTCAGCCCGCTGTTGCGTTAAATCCTTCTCTTACAGAAGTTGCCAGCATTGTTGAAAAACCGGCGCAGCCTTCAAAATCTGTAACCACTGAAAAGTCTAAAGCGGGCGGCAAGTCAGCAACCAAACGTTCCGGTCAAGCACCGGAAGCACCCGCTGTCGATAAGAAACTTGCGCTTGCTAGCTCGAAAGAAATTACAGAGTTAGCTACTCAGTTGAAGTCGCTGCGGGGAGCTTTGGATATTGCAAAAATGCAAAATAAAAATGTATCCGTGAGTACTGGGGGTACCGTTGCGGCGAGTGATCGCGACGTGCTTGGGGCGGATGTCGCAATGGGCAAGGGCAAAAATCTTGTAGTGAACGATGCAATCATGAGGGGAGATGTTGTGATTTTGGCTGATCATAAATCTACTGCCGTTGAGTCGGGCAGCGGCGACGGCTATGGCGGCGGTGGTAGAAATGGCACAGGCACAGGAGGTGGTGGAGGAAATGTGGGGCGCAGCGGTAAAGGAGGCAATAGTGGAAGTGGGAATGGTGAAGGCGTTGGAGAAGGTAACGGCAATAGTGTTTCGGGGGCTTTGTCCAATAAAGCGGGCGGTCGCGACATGGAAAGTATTCGCAGCACTTTAGAGAAAACAAAAAGTAGCGTTTATACCCTTTATCAGCGGGCGCTCCTTGATCACCCAGATTTGGCGGGCAAATTTACCTTCTCAATGATCATTGAACCCAATGGTAGTATTTCAAAACTTAAATTGGTCGCAAGTGAGTTAGGTATATCCGATTTGGACACCAGTATTCTCGATCGAATTCGTCAAGTTAATTTCGGCGCTAAAGATGTTTCAGCGACGGTGGTGGAATATAAGTTTGTGTTTTTCCCAAGCTAGAGTCTGCTAAGAAATTGCAGGGCTAGGTTCACGTAAGTTTTTAGTTTATTTTATTTTATGGCTCGAAGTATCTCAGTGTCATTTAATGCAGCGTGATTGCACAATCAAAACGAAGAGCTATACCTTTCATTTAACACTAGATTTAACGGTTACTATATTCAAAGTGATTAGGTTCACAAAAACATAAACTGTTATTAATCATATCTGAACTTATTGAATTGTTGAGACCTGGTACCTTTTTCGTTTGAGGCGCCGGTGGCATTATGCATTCGTGAAGAGCCGTTTGAGAGCTCAATAGGTTTTCCAAGTTTTTTATACATAATAATAACGGGTGGTTTTCCAATTTTCGTAGCTGTTTTCTTGCATAACTTCCCTAGTTATTTTTAGATTTATTTGTGCAGCTTATCGTTGTCCCTACAATTTTTACTATGGTGATAAATATGTTTCGATTACTTAAAGCATGTCAAAAAGTGGTGATATTTTTTGTCGCATCTTTGATATTGGTTGCTTGTGGTAGTGGTGGCGGCAGCGGAGATAAATCTACAAGTAATAAAGTACTTTCTCAAGATACTCAGTTTATGTACGTGCAGCGGAGTGTTACGGAAGACTTTCAGTTTAATGCCGATCGTTTGAAGCGTTCCAAAGCTAGCCGGGACACTAGCCCGTTTGATCTTGCTTCCCCTTACGAATTCAAGGCTGGCGCTAAACTGATGAATCGTTCCAGTCTGGATGCCAATGCCGTAGATTCCGAAGTTCTGACCAGTTATTTCAAATCAAGTGATTATGATGTAAAGGATTTGAATGTATCGCCCGACGGTCAGTTTTTAATTTTTGCCGCTCATGGGCCTCATGATAGTCTCACCGATTATTCATGGAACATCTACGAGTACAGCTTTAAGGACAAAACTATTCATCGCATCATTCGCGATGACGTTATCGCTAATGCGGGTCAAGATACTAATCCGACCTACGCGTTTGATGGTTCTATCGTTTTTTCTTCGGATCGTGCGGCGGGAAACCCTAATAGCCCTGTCGATAACATTGTTGATAAGTATCAAGCAGACAGCTGTTACAAGGTTGGCCCCAATGAGAAGCCTTCGTTGCTGCACTCTATGACCAATCTTGGAGAGAATATTCTGCAATTGACCTATGGCAAGAACCACGACACCAAACCAACAACGCTTAAGGATGGTCGAATTGCTTTCGTCCGTTGGTCGCGTACTTACGAGTTATTAAAAGGCTGCCCAGTTGATAGCCTTGCTTCTCAAACCCCAGATCTTTTCAATGCGAATTATCCTAACGGGCTGGATATGCCTGCAAAATGGCCTCAAGAGGCACTATGTGCATTCGCGCAAGCAACTCCGTTGGGTAAGGTTCTGGCCAGTAATCACTACACGATTTTGCGAATCACTGTTGATGGTAAGGAATTGCAACAGCTCTACAAAACGGTCACATTAAAAGGTTCCGACGAAAGCTTTATTGGTATTGACCGAATCGTACAGGCTGAAAATGGTCAGCTAGCAGCCATTATTAAGCACCAGTACAACCAATTTTTGGGTGGCAATATTGTCGAGTTACAGTCACCGCAGTCACCGTCCACTGATGTGGTGTTTGGCAATATTGCACCACGCCCCGTCACGGCGGGTGAGGTAGACCTCTATCCAAACCAGCACTCGGTGAACGGTTGGTACAGTGCTGTTTCGCCCTACCGCGACGGTACTGGGCGTTTGTTAGTGAGCTGGTCTCAGTGCTCAACGGTTAACAATGGCGTCAACACGTTTTGTCAATCAACGAATGAAGCGGGTGAAGTCAGTGGCCAATACGGTATCTGGGTGTTCGATGAGAGAACGGCAAGTCGTTTGCCGGTAGTTCGTGTACGTAAAAATACTGTGTACAGCGATTTAGCCATTAGCCAACCTAATAACGGTCTTGATTTTCCTTTTAACCCTTACAGCGCCAATTTCGTCGATAACTTGGATACCAACCGCGTCATCTGTGATGATCCTGGCGTTGTTGTGCCGCCAATAGGCATTGATTATGCGAGTTCGGCATCGGCGGGCAGTGCAAGCTCTTATGCGACGTCCGCTGCGAATTCGTCGGTTGCGGCCTCAAGCCCCGTTGTGGTGGTGAATTCTTCGGCGATGACGTCTACCCCGGTTGTGGTGGTCACTTCGTCAGCGATGACATCCAGCCCCGCTGTGATTGTGAATTCTTCGGTAATGGCATCTAGCCCGGTAGTTGTTCCCTCATCGGCAATGTCATCCACTCCGGATGTGGGTGTCGCTTCGTCTGCCGTGGCCTCTACTCCTGTTGTTGCGAGTTCCTCAGACGCCGTATCGAGTTCTGATGATTCCACCTATTCGTCAACATCCTCTTTACCTATGTCAACGTCCTCTATGCCGATAATGAGTAGTTCATTTAGCAGCTCAATCGAGAGTGCGGCGAGCAGCAGTGCAACTCCTCCAGTCAACCGCATAGCTACCGCTAATGCGGGATCAAATCAGCAAGGAGATGTTGGTAACACGTTTGTACTGGATGGTTCTGCCAGCCGAGATGCCGACGGCGATGCGTTGACCTATAAATGGTCGGTAATAAGTTCGCCCATGGAGAGCAATTTGGCGCAACTGAATTGGAATAGTGTCAAGCCCTCTGTAATTCCAGACAAAGTTGGCAACTATGTCATTCAACTGATTGTTAACGATGGGAAACAGGATAGTTTGCCTGTCACAGTGACAATTACGGCGGTAGAGCCAAACAAAAAGCCGATCGCTAATGGCGGTCAGGATCAGACAATTAACCTTAGTGAAAGTGTAACGCTGAGTGCTTCGGGCAGTACCGATGCCGATGGCGATCCCTTGACCTACACATGGACCTTGGTGTCCCAGCCCATTGATAGCCAATTGGTCTTGGGTGATGCGAGTGCTGTTTCGATCAACGTGGTTCCTGAGAAAGTCGGCGTTTACAGCATTGAGTTGGTTGTTCACGATGGAACAGTGACAGGTGCGCCAGATATTGTTGTGGTTACCGTCATACAACCCAACAGAAAACCAGTTGCCGTTGCCGGCCCTGACCAGCATTCCAATATCGGCAGCCTTGTGACTCTAGATGGTTCGGCCAGTAATGATATGGATGGCGATACATTAA
>JAYWHF010000694.1:0-5894 GCA_043777855.1 Gammaproteobacteria bacterium
TCCTTGGCAATCTTATAACACTTAAAGATCGGAATAGTCTTCTGTATGATCGTCGTCAGAATCGTCAACAACTTCACCCAGCAAGTCTTCTATATAGTCCTGCATAATTTACAGCCTTATTTGATTAGATAAATTTAGTCGCCATTGAGAAATCCCTTTCAACGTTATTTCCTTGACGACGAAACTACCAATAACAAATGACAATTAGGTGAATAGATGCACGCTATGTTCATAAAATAGCGGCAATTCAGCTTTGTTGGCGGAGGACCATCTTAAACTGGCACTCAAGACAACTAAAACTGAAACCTCTAGGCGCGCAAAAACACAAATCATAAAAAACCCCTATTAGAAGTTCCAATAGGGGTTTTGAAATTAGTGGCGGACCGGACGGGGCTCGAACCCGCGACCTCCGGCGTGACAGGCCGGCATTCTAACCGGCTGAACTACCGGTCCGCAAAACATTATCTCGAAGGCCACAATGTGGCAAGCACATTAAGTGGTGGGCGGTACAAGACTCGAACTTGTGACCCATGCCTTGTAAGGGCATTGCTCTACCAACTGAGCTAACCGCCCTTGCCGAGAGGTGCGCATTCTACCTAATTTTTTTGATGTGTCAAATCTTTCTCACAGAGGCCTACTTACCACGGCCTATAAAAATAAATCCATCAAAGCGCTAAATGTTTTTACGACGAGGCTTTAGAAGAAGCCAAAGCAGTGCGACAATAGCCGCTCATGCGCGATGGCTGTTCGACCTCTCAACCCTATGAAAAGCACTACCTCCAGAAGCGAATTGATTATTACACCAACACTCAACGCAATGCTCGCGTTGGCAGGCATGCTATGGATGAACAGCTGCCAGGCCGCAAATACCCAAATCGATATACAACAAGCCTTGATCCTTGTTATTCCTTGCTTACTACTGCTGCAAACCATCATTATCGTCAGCCTGCAACGCAGCCGATTAAAAAATAAAGGCGCCAGAAATACACTTCAAAGCCAGCAACGAGATCTCGAACAAAAGATTCAAGAACGCGCCCTACATTTAAACAAAAAAAATGCAGAATTAGAACTAGCGATTAAAGACTACAAAAATATTGCCGTACAACTGCAAGAGACCAAACGTCATTTGCAAACAATGATTAATTCCGTTCCTGATATTTTAATTGGCATTTCGGCGGACAAAAAAATTACTTACTGGAACACCGCGGCTTTTGAAAAGACCGGGCTCTCTTTTGACAAAGCACTCGGTACCGATCTAATTAATGCATTACCTCAGCTACCTATTACGCAGGAACAACTTACAGCAATTATCACAAGTGAGCAGCCTTTTATTAACCAGCGTATTCAAGCCATTGATAAAGACAAATTTTACGACCTTCGTATCTACCCATTAACAAGCAACCAAAATTCAGGTGCGGTTATTCAATTAAAAAATGTTACTCAACAGGTCAATATTGAACATATGCTCATTCAACATGAGAAAATGTCTTCGCTGGGTGAACTTGCCGCTGGAATTGCGCACGAAATCAACAACCCTTTAGGCGTAATTCTACATAACGTGCAAAATATTATTCGTCGTACGTCTAAAAACCTGCCGGCCAACATAAAATCTGCCGAAAAACTTAATGTGAATTTTAATGATATTCGTCAGTATTTAAAAGAGCGCGAAATAGAACAGTTTCTGGATAGTATTAAAGAAGCGGGCGAACGAGCCGCCGCGATTGTTCATAATATGCTAGAGTTTTCACGCACAAAACAGAATGAAAAAAAACTGATAGACTTCAAAGCACTTGTTGAAGCATCCGTTAAATTAAATATTAAATCCAACTTTGATGCCCGAAAAAAGACTAAAGATATAAAGGTAACAATAGATTTCAGCCAAGATTTCCCACCGCTCTATGCATCGGCCGCTGAACTTCAACAGGTATTGATGAATTTACTGCGCAACGCCTATCAAGCACTGACCGCTGAGAACTATGATAAGCCGGAAGAATTATGCATTAACATTACTGGCTGGCTAGACACACGCAAGCATGAGGTTTTTATTGCC
This sequence comes from Gammaproteobacteria bacterium, assembly GCA_043777855.1. Lineage (GTDB taxonomy): Bacteria > Pseudomonadota > Gammaproteobacteria > Pseudomonadales > Cellvibrionaceae > Cellvibrio. The sequence goes on from JAYWHF010000694.1 coordinate 2,051, forward strand.
ATTTCAGACAACGGGCCAGGAATAAAAGACACCGATCTAGGCCATATCTTCGAACCATTTTTCACCACAAAAGAAGTCGGTAAAGGAACTGGACTTGGCCTTTCGGTTTCTTACTTTATTATCACCGAGCACCATCAGGGCACCATCAGCGTTTCCTCACAATTAGGGAAGGGCACCACCTTCAACATCGTATTGCCTATTCTCGTCGAACAGCAATATTCATTTGACATTTAGCCGATTAAACAGCACCCACTATGACGCAATTGCATTACACGCCTGAAGAATACCAACTCCAACTCCACGAAAAAATAGCGATATTTAAAGAGGATTTTGCTGAATTTAATTTACCGACAGCTACTATTTTTGAATCCACCGCTAAGAATTTTCGCATGCGCGCTGAGTTTCGCGTCTGGCATAAGGGCCCAGTTTCAACGTATTGCATGTTTGGTAACGATGAGTACAAGCGGCCTTACGATATCTTTGAGCTACCCATTGGCTCAATACTCATGAACCGCTTAATGACTGAACTTTTATCAGAAATAAATGCGGATGAGATACTACGCACCAAGCTTTATCAGGTAGATTTTTTAACAACCCTCAGTGGAGAGGCGTTAGTTTCTCTCATCTATCACCGCACGCTAGACGAAGAGTGGCGACAGGCCGCGCACCTGCTTCAAAACAAACTTGATATTTTTATTATAGGTCGTAGTAAAGGCCAAAAAGTGATTATTGAGCGTGACTATGTTATTGAGCAACTCAAGGTTAGCGAAAAATATTTTAGCTATCAACAAATAGAATCTGGCTTTACTCAACCCAATGCTCGCGTGTGCGAAAAAATGTTAACCTGGGCTGTCGATAACAGTAAAAACTGGGGCGGCGACTTAATTGAGCTTTATTGTGGAAATGGCAATTTTACTATTCCGCTCGCGCAAAATTTTAATCGTGTTCTCGCGACTGAGCTGTCGAAGCCTTCGGTGAAGTCAGCATTGTTTAACTTACAACTAAATCACGTTAGCAATGTTGAAATAGCGCGCTTATCGAGCGAAGACTTTTCACAAGCCATCGACAAAGTCAGAAATTTTAGGCGACTGGAAAATATAGACTTACTGAGCTACAACTTTAGTAGTATTTTCATAGACCCACCGCGCTCTGGCATGGACCCTCACACCACGGCTATCACGCAGCGCTACGACAATATCATCTATATATCTTGCAACCCAATGACACTGAAAGAAAATTTAAAAACCATAACGCAAACCCATGATGTTCATCAAGTTGCCTTGTTTGATCAGTTTCCCTATACACATCATTTAGAAGTGGGAATGACCTTACGAAAAAGAACCTAGATAGCCCCAAGGCCAGACGTTTCATTGTCGTGGCTATTGGTATTATTATTATCAACATCATCGTCAGCATTTATTAACAACGAATTTGATTCTTCCACATTGTCAATAATGTTGTGATCTAAGCGTTTTTTTGTCTTAGCACCCAGTTTTCGTAGATTATTGACACGAACCATCAAATTACCGCGACCCGAATCTAATCGTTCACGAACTTTGCTGTAAACTTCTTGAGTTTTGTTAATCTGAGAACCCAGCGCTTCCAAGGATTCCACTAACAACACAAACTTATCATGCAAGTCGCCAGCCTCTTTCGCTATTTGCTCAGCATTTTTATTTTGCTTTTCATAACGCCAAATATTTTCAACCGTTCGTAGTGTTGCCAGCAGTGTTGTGGGGCTGACTAGAATAATATGCTTGTCGTAAGCAATGCGATACAACTCTGGATCCTGTTGTAAAGCAAGCATAAACGCGGCCTCAATGGGGATAAATATAAATACGAAATCCAACGCTTTTACACCATCTAACTTTTCGTAATCCTTAATGCTCAAATTTTTTATATGATTACGAAGTGAACTGGCGTGCGCACTCAAATAAAGTTTACGTTCCTGCTCATCATCTGATGAACAAAATTTTTCATAATCTACCAGCGACACTTTGGAATCAATAATAATGTCTTTTTGTTCGGGCAAGTGAATAATGACATCTGGCATGCGGCGCGACCCATCATCACCCGTGAAACTCACTTGCGTATCGTATTCACGGCCTTTCTGTAATCCTGATTCCTCCAGCAAACGCTCAAGAATTACTTCGCCCCAGTTGCCCTGAGTTTTATTATTCCCTTTCAACGCTTGCGCGAGATTAACTGCATCTTCGCCGATTTTTTGCGCTTGTTTTTGTAATTCTACAACCTGACCCGACAACCGATTACGATCAGCGTTCTCTTTCTCATACACATCTTCAACTTTCTTACGAAATTCGTTCAGCTGCAACTTAAATGGGTCTAAGGTATTTTCTAACAAGCTCTTGCTTGTTAACGAAAACTGCTGTTGTTTGTTATCAAATATCTTATTGGCAATATTTTCAAATTCTTTTGTCAGCTCTACTTTTGCGTTCTGCAATAGCGATAACTGCGCTACGAAACTCTTGCGCTCTTGATCCAAGCGGGTATGTAATTCTGTTGCTTCTGCGCTAATTTTTACCAAAGCCGCATCTTTATTGAGCAGCTGTTGCTGCGTTTCATGCAGCTGCTGAAGTTTTTCTTTAGCGGCCGCAAGTTCTTGCAAGCTCAAATTGAGTTCATTCTGGAGTGTTTGATAGCTGCTTCTTATTGCTATTAACTCTTGCTTGCTCTCTTGTGTGTACTGTTTTAATTGCGTCAGCTCTTGCTGCAAGCTCGCTTCGCGCAGAGACCATTGATACACCTCTTGCGTGTAAGATGCTTTGAGCTCACTTTCCCGCAATAGCAGTGCATCCGCGTGGCGTTTGCGACTATTAACAATCAGCAATAAATAGGCAAGAAAAAAACCGCCGCCCATAGCGACGAGCACAACCAAAACTATAACGAATGGATTATTCACACAAAACCCTTGGCTTATTGCACTGTAAAATCAAACCCATAACAGAATGCCGAGGGTTTGATGGCATTTCATCATACTAGCAAGTCGGAAGATTCAAAACCTTATGACGCCTAAAATGAATTTAGGGTGTCCCTAACGCGATAGGAAAATCAGCAACATGGATTGGGCGCTCTGCGAATCTCGGTCATGGTCGCAAGCCCATTTTTGTAAATATCTGCCCGTTGTCACCATTCCCTGCACTTTTACGCTTCTCACCTCAGGAATTGCTATATCTGGCACTTCCCAATTTCTGCTTCTGTTATAAATAGGACGATTTAGTTTCCGCCAAGGGGTACTTTACACTCAGCCGGTACCAACGATGTGCCAAGGCATTTCCATAAAAACAAACCCTAGAGGCAAATTTAACATGACCGATTTAGAGCCAAAAATTGCAATTATCGCGGCGGCTGCATTAATAGTCTTGAGTCTGGGCGTTATGCAAGCTTCCGCCCTAGAATACAATGACGATTACTGGATGAGCCCTGATTCCAACACCGATTTCGTCGATCACTTTTCTACCCCCACCCTGAATCGTACCCACTGGATTGTTAAGGACAAAGATATTTTTGTTAACGGAGAGGATCAGGACTATCAGGACCGAGAGTACCCCATCGCCGACTGGACAATTCGCGCCGGCCAGCCTGACACAGCTGCATCTGACGGCAAAGTACTGAACTTAAAAGCTCGCTATATGGATGGCGAACGCCAAACTAACGGCTTATACATTATCGGAGGCCGCATTGAGTCAGCCATTACCGACGACACAACATTCACCTACGGCAAGTTTGAAGCGCGGATTAAAATGCCGCCTGCGCGCAATGCTGAATTTCCGGCGTGGTGGTTGTTAGGTAACTTTGATGACGTGGGTTGGACCGCGTGCCAGGA
>JAYWHF010000695.1:0-5878 GCA_043777855.1 Gammaproteobacteria bacterium
CAATCCCGTTGTCTGTCTTGTACATGAAATCGGGTTTCCCCAGTACCTTATATTTTCGATTGATAAATGCCTTTGTCTGCTTTCCCTTATCAATCCATATGAGCTTTCCCTGAATACCAAACACATTATTTTTTGGATTTTTTCTCTTTAGCAATGAGACCCAAAGAATAAAAGCAATAATAGAAAAACTGAGAATATACACATAATTAATCACAGTGTTTCTCCAACAGGTATTTGATAATCAAAACTACAGCGGTAGAAAGAATACGGTCGATAAACGCAATTTTTTTGGCTGCTATAACGATCCAGGGTGAAACTAAGTAATAGAGACAGATGAACATTCTTCCAGCAAAATATTTTGAAAGTACATCGTTTCTAAATCGTCTCAACAGAAAGGTGAGGTGGTGATTTTCACCGTATAAATGGGTTGCAATGTAACAGCGTTTATCCTCGACGATTTCATTGAGACGCTGATGGCTTCTGTCACCCCAGATTCTCGCGGTTTGGGCGGCTGCTGAGGGTGCGGCCCCAGTTTCCTTGAGTTCCAGGTAATGTGCGCATTTTGCCGCCATGCCTACACTGCTCGCCGAAACCAAATCATTCGAGTGTTGTTTCATAAGAAATGCATCCAGATTTATCGTTTGTTACGTAAAGTCATAATGTAGCTGTCTATTGTAACTTTAGTTGAATCATCATTATAGGTAGTAGCAACAGCAGTTCGGGAACTGGAAGTGAATGGATGACAATAGTAAATCATGTTAACTAGGTCGTCTGAGAAACTAGTTAAATCGTTAACACATCGGGATAGTGACCCTCTAATAGTAAAATCAATATTCCGTGAAAAGTCATCGCTTAACATCGGGTTGGCGACAATGTTCATTATCACTAGTCCATTCTTCTTTAGCCTACTATTCACAAGATTAAAAAATTGCGCTGTTGAAGTATGCGCCGGAATTGTGGCTGAATTGCTATATAGATCTATCACTATTGCATCCCATTGTTTTTCATTTTGTATTAAATAGGATCTAGCATCCTGCGCAACGAATTCGCCGTTAATTTTTCGTTGAAGAAAATATGCTTCAGAAATTTCCTGTAGTTTTGATTCGATATCGACGTAAGTGAATGATAATCCATGAGTGTTTTCTGCAGAGAGAGTAAAGCCACCAGCCCCTAAAACTAAAACACGACCACCGGGATTTAGGTTTTCGAACAAAGCAGTTTTGATGAGTTCTATGTAAGGCCAACCTTTTCTCTCTTTTTGATCGACGTACGAGGAACGGCTCCTATTGATAATTAATTCTTTTCCGGCAGTCGATTGAGTGATAGATATGTTTGAGTATGCCGTTGTTGTTATGAAGCGCTCGCGTTCGTTAATTGCATTGAATATGGTCAGGGTTGAAAAAAGTATTAGGGTAATAAGGGGCTGAACCGGCGAGCATAAGATATCTTTACCTGCGATGGTGAAGATACAGATCAGCAGTAAAGTGCAATTGATTATTATTGAATAGCCTATTCCGAGAAAATACATTAGAACCAATGAGCAGACCAGACAGCCAACGACATTTCCGAGAGTGCTGATGGCCGTAGCATTTCCGGCCGCTTCACTTTTTCTAACATTCTCGTTCCAAGTATTTAACAATAAAGGCACTGTTTGTCCAAGACAGAATACCAGAGGGGACATAATCAGTAAGCAGAATGAAAGGAGGTGTATTAAAGGGCTTGAAAATATTACGTTTCCTTTAGTAATCGCGCCCACAATTGTAAAAAAAATTTCTACAAATAAATATGAAAGTCCTATGCCAAAGAATCCGAGGCTAATTATTAGATTTCTAAGTAGAACTTGCTTAAATTGATGTGGTGACTGCTTTCCACCGATGTAATAACCAAGTGCAAGAGCTCCGAGAAAGCAACTAATTACAATGGAAGTGCATAATACGGAGCTGCCAACAAATGGCATGGTTTGCCGAATAGTAATCATCTGTAGCGCAGAACTCACGAAACCTTCAAGCAATAAAATCAGAGCAGTTTTTCTTCTGGAAATCATGGTAATTACCACTAAATAAATAAAATAATATTACAACATATACCCAAAACTCATTAACCTGGTTAGGAAATGGATCTTCCTACGTTAACCCTTTTTATAAGGTTGCAGAATTGAAAAAAATACGTTATTTTTAAATCGAATGTTAAAAAGGCATCCCATCGAGTCTACTCAATGGTGCCAGGCTGAAAAGCTGGACTCACACTGAACACCCTGCCAAATCGGCATTAATATCTCTCAACACATGTTTACACATTTCTTAAGTCTGCATTTTCCTGTGGGCAGTTAGGTCTATTTCTTTCCGAAGGGCTTAGCCCTAAACACCTACGTCTCTCCGAATCTTGTTGTAAAAGTCTTCTGACTTTTGCACTTGGTAAATACCCTTAATCTAGCCATGTAATGGGTATGAACGCTGCGGCGTTTGGCTTTATCTCAACTCTAGTCGGAGAAGTAATTATGTCTACTTTTGACTTTGATGCGCACAAAAATTTGTCAAATAGCCCAATGAACACTGTTCAGGCAGCTATCGATATGGCAAACAAGAAATCGTCATTAGGCGTTTTCCGGGTGTGCAAAACAATTGCAGGTGAAATTCTAGTGTTACCAGAATTTGCTGCATCAGTAAGAAAAGATATTTCTGAGGTTGTGTATGACACAGCGTTAGGCTATTCCTTTTCTGCTAACCAGGAGTAAAAAAATGGAACTAGTAATGTTGTTTGTTGCAATGTTTATTTTTTTCTTCGGCTCGGTCATTGCTCTTCGTACTTTTGAAGCTGGTTTACGCCTTGGCGATAATTCACTTAAATTGTGCGGATGGCTCTTGAAAATACCTTTCAGAATTATTTTCAAGATAATCACTTTTGCCGGTAAGTTACTCGTTAGAAAAATGACGAAACAACAAACCGAAACAATTTTGGTTAAACCGATATTTGTTGTCACACCACTGGATTTACAGCATATGCAACAAAACAAGCTCGTTCATTCTGGTAAGCGTCAGCCAGTCCTGATTGAACATCCTCCACAAAAATCAAAGTAAGGAGATCCATCATGTATCAAAAAACTGTATTGATCGGCCGTATTGGTGAAATTAAACCTGGTTTTACGAAAACACAAAAACCTGTTACTCAGTTATCACTTGCGACTTCCAAGTCGATAAAGAACAAGAAAGCTGATAAATGGGAAGATCTCACTGAATGGCATCGCGTTGTAATGTTCAACAAGTGTGCTGAGATTGTAAGTGAAAACTACGAAGTGGGCGATTTACTTGTACTAGAAGGAGAGTTAAATACACATAAGTGGGCAGATCGTAATGGAGTCACTCATTACACTACTCAAATTATTGTTCGCGATTTTCCAAAAAAATTACCTCGCTTCTTTACGCGTGATAGTCAAGCAAATAGCGGATCATATCAACCTAGCGCTAACCAATCACCACCACAAGTACCAAGTAATTTTGAAAACCAGATGCCATCGTTTGATTCATTTGATGATGATATCCCGTTTTAGCGGTTCAAAATTATTTGCCTTAACCCTGATGGGGATTTTCCCCAAAGGGAAATCTCCGTTTTTTCTATGGAGATTTGAAATGGGCTTTTCACGTCGTGAAGTTTATTACTGGTTGGAAACGGCGAGTAATGATCAACTTCAACAAACAATGAACACATCGAAAGATATGCTAAGTTTGCTTACCGATCAGGAACAAGTAGCTTCTTTGAAATGGCTTAGAGCTAAAGTAATAGAAGAAATAAATGCGCGAACTGAATCTAAACAATCGTAAACGATTTTTTCAACTTCAGCTTATTTAGCCATTTAATTTGATCCTCTGCAGTTCCATAGGCAATCGAACGAATCGCCAGCCACTCAGTGGATTGTGGTTTGCCTTTCAACATTTTATCTGCCTCTTCCTTTAAATATTCCAAGAAATATGGGCTCGCTGCCTGTCTGGCCTGGACATAATGGTCGTAGGTTTTTATTCCTTGAGCATCAATACCGGCCTTTGCCAGTAACGGTGCCTGACTTTTCAAGCCAGTCTTTGTGAACCTGAAATTACCGTTGCTATCAACAACGTAGTTTTGGGTTTGCATATTTAATTTACCTCGTGCTTTAAGTATACAGCACTTACTCAACTTACAAATTGGAGTAACTTTATGAATCCAAGTCGACAATCTCAGGCTGTTCAGATGAATGATGCTTGGCACCATGCGATCGAGTCCTCTCGGGAGAAGTTCACTGGTTCAAGCCTCGATTTTCAGCAGGAACAGATATTTGCAACCCAGATGTTATTGAACAACGATTACCTTCTGGATACGGCGAAAAAGAACCCTGTGAGCTTAAAGATGGCTATGTATAACGTATCTGCAGTTAGGCTTACGTTAAACCCAAATCAGGGTTTGGCATACCTTGTTCCCAGAAGACTGCGCAAAGGTGAAGCACCAAGAATTATGCTTGATATATCGTACCGTGGGTTAATTTCCATTGGTGTCGAATCAGGTGCAATTATATGCGCTAAACCGGAGCTTGTTTGTACTAAGGATGAGCACTTTGCTTACAAAGGTTCATTTTGCAGTCCAGAGCATATTTTTGACCCATTCTTATCGTTACAGGAACGAGGCGAGGTTAGAGGCGGTTATTGCATTGCTGAGCTTCCAGGTGGTGGTGTTCTAGTTGAAGCTATGTCGAAGTCGGACATGGACAAAATCAGAAACACATCGGAAGCCTATAAAAACGGGGTTGGTCCTTGGGTTGATTGGGAAGATCAGATGCAACTCAAATCCATTGTGAAACATGGATCAAAATGGTGGCCACAATCATCCCCACGAATGGCAAAAGCCCTTCAAATTCTCAATGAAGAGAATGGGGAAGGTTTAGCATCACTGTCGCGTGATGTAGCTGCTGTTGGTATGTTGCCCCCACCTCCACCTAGAGATGAGATTTCTTCACCAGTTCAGAATAGTGTCCGTCAAATGGTCGCTAATGCCAGCAAAATGGGCGCATTTGAAGCTTGTAAAGAGCTCATGGAAAGTCGGTTTAAAAATCCATTAGAGCTTTCGTTTGCACTTCACGAATTGGAATCTGCTAAATCACAAAATACCGCTGAATCCAAATCCCACATAAATGATGAAGTAGTTCAACAGCAAAATTGAGAGGTTAACAAAGTGGATAGTTCAATATCAATTTATGGAGACCGTTATCAAATTGTTGGTGAGCATTACTATAGCGAGAATAGGACACAAACAGTGTTGGAAATTTTTGATGCTGAGTCAGGCGAGCCTGGTGGAGTAATTTCCGTTTGCATTCCGGGTGTGAAGCTTGACCTCGATGAAACTATTTTAAGGCCGATTTCTGGTCATGACATTGTGGAAACTCTTGAAAATGCAGGAATCGCTAAACGAACAGAACGTATTATTCGTAGTGGTTATTCCCATTATCCGGTAATAAAACTTTCACCTACTTTTCTATCTCAGTTCGGTACAGCTAAACACTGAATAGAAGAATAATTTTCTTTAACCCTTGGGGTAATGCTTACCCCTCAAGGGTGACATTACTCCTTTTTTCCTCGAAAAATAGGAATGTCAAAAATGAAAATTATTGATATTAACCAACGCTCTGCTGAGTGGTTTAAATGGCGAGCTGAAGGAATTACTGCTTCAGATATCCCGGTAATATTAGGGTTAAGTCCATATAAAACTCCTTGGCAATTATGGGCAGAAAAAGTTGGTCGGATAAATCCAATCGACATCTCTAAAAATCCAAATGTTCAACGTGGAATACGGCTTGAGGACAAGGCTCGTCAAGTAGCGGAATTTCGTTATGGCGAACCTCTATTTCCAGTTTGTG
>JAYWHF010000696.1:0-5876 GCA_043777855.1 Gammaproteobacteria bacterium
TGAACGAGGGCTCGAACCAGGGTCTTAACTATAATGTTCCAGCCAGCAGCGGTATTTATGCTTACCCTAATAACCCAGAGGCTGATAAAAAATTAACGAGTGGAACCATTACCGCCGGTGAATACACTGTGCGCGTGAAGGTCTGTGTAAACAGTTTACAAGAAGAGAATTGCCAAAAGTACCCAAGCGCTACATATCCCAATAAGCCAACTGGGTTACTACAAAAATACGGTGAAACCAAGCAACTTAATTTCGGTTTAATTACCGGTAGTTATGGCAGAAACAAATCAGGCGGAGTGCTTCGTAAAAAAGTCGGCAACATGTTAGATGAGATTAATACTGCTGGTTACGGCACCTTTGCGGCTGCGCCAGCTACAGGCAGCATCATAAAAACTCTAGATTTACTACGTCTTTTTGGCTACTCGTATGCAAGTGGCCAAGGTTCTTATATTACTGGCAGCCCAGGTGATAACTGTGGATTTGGGAGGAGCTCTTTTACTGAGGGTCAATGTTCTAATTGGGGTAACCCTCAGTCTGAAATCTATTACGAATCATTAAGGTATCTGGCGGGCGTTGGCAATACCGCTAACTTCAGTAATGGCGCCACGGATGCTGGCTACATTTCTGGGCTAACGCAGGTTGCGACTTGGAGCCCGGTGTTGAGCGCAGCAAATCAGTGTGCTCCTTTGAATATTTTGCAATTCAACGCCTCTTCCAATTCTTATGATGTGGGAAGTGCCGGATATCCTGGCCTGACAAACATCGGTATTGCAGACACCACTGCGCTCGATTCGTTAACAAATACTGTGGGTGACTTAGAAGCTATTACCGGCACTGAACGTTTTGTTGGTCGACTTACCAGTGCGCCAATGGGCGCTACCCCGCCTGACCCGAATGCTAATCAGTTATGCACTGCAAAAGTTATAGATAAGCTCTCTAACGTAGCAGGTACTTGCCCAGATTCGCCGCGTTTGGATGGTGGATATAGCATGGTAGGTTTGGCAAGGCATGCCCGTAATACAGGTATTTCAACAACTTTTGGTCCTAAGAAAGTACGCACCTATGGCGTTGCTTTGGCGCCGAATTTACCCAAGGTTGAGATAGCCGTGCCAGGTTCAGCAGTTAAAAAAGTGATTATTCAGCCTGCGTGCCGCAACATGTTGCGAACCCCAACTCATACCACCTCGACAAATTGTGCAATTGTAGATTTTAAAATTGTTAGTAATGAGGAAAATGTAACTATTAGTGGCTTTCAATCTGGCAGTTTGACGCTCGCGGGTTCCGATGATGCTACCGCCGTAAATGGCACTATCGGAACGCAGGGTAAGCTTTATGTGAATTGGGAAGATAGCGAGCAGGGCGGTGACTACGATCAAGATATGTGGGGTGTTATTAATTATGCTGTGACATCCACCAAGGTTGTTATTGAAACAGAAGTGGTGAATTCTTCTACCCCCCATCCCCTGGGATTCGGTTACGTACTGACCGGAACCAATCGTGATGGCTTTAATGTCTTCTCTGGTATTAATAGTTTTACCAACGCTGCCGTTGGTCCGATCGCTGCTACTTGTACCCTTACTGCAGGTAATTTGTGTGATAAAAATCCTCGCCAGAAAGTGTTTGATGTAGATGTAGCGAGCTCATCTGCTAGCTTTCTCGAATCACCACTTTTTTATGCCGCTAAGTGGGGCGGATATGATGCCAAATTCGAAAGTGAAAATTCTCCAAATCTTGACACTAAGATCGCGGCGCGTGCAGAAAGCGAGGTGGACACTTATTTTTATGCGACTGATCCAAAAACGCTAGCCTCACAAATTGCAGCCGCCTTTGAGGCAATAACAAAAGATATTGGAGCTGCTGCTGCAGTGGCGACAAATACTGCTTACTTACAGCAAGGCTCCTTTGTATTTCAATCGCAGTTTAATACAGCGGATTGGAGCGGTTCAGTGAAAGCCTACGAGTTCGATAAGACCGGTAACTTGAGTTCACAACCCGTTCGCACTACGGATGACACCATGGCGCCCCACACCGGTGCTGGCCGCGAGGTTTACACCTTTAATGGTGCGGGGTTAGTTAGTTTTTCTTGGACAAACTTGACCGACGCCCAAAAACTAAGTCTGCAGCTTCCAACAGATGTGTCAGATGTTAATGCCCAAAATCGGGTTGATTGGCTGTTGGGCAATGATACTAATGAGAATGCTGCAGGTGGTTTACGCAAGCGTGACTTAGAAATACGGGATTCAAACGGCAATATCGTAAAAACGGGTAGAAATATTGTGGGTGACTTAGTTAACTCTAGTCCAGTCTATGTAGGTGCTTATAACTTTCGTTACTACAATTTACCAGGAATTGCTGGCACTACCTACAGGCAGTATGTTGAAGATAAAAAGCTGAAAAAACCATCGATATTCGTGGGTTCTAATAATGGAATGATGCATGCGTTTAGTGCTTACTCTTATGTCGATCCGGTTACCCCAACAAACCCAACGCCGTTAACGAATACCGATGAAATGTTAAAAGAACTGTTTGCATATATACCCAATTTAGCATTCCCGAAATTAGCTAATTTAACAAAGCCTGATTATGGAACTTCTGTGAATCCTCACCAGTATGTCGTTGACGGGCCTATTGCGACGGGCGATGTGTATATTGGCGGTTCCTGGAAAACGATTATTGTTGGCACTTTAGGTGGTGGTGGTAAGGGTATTTATGCGCTTGATGTGACCGATGTGAATTCGCCGAAAGTTTTATTTGAGTTAGGGGTCTCGGATTATCCACAGCTGGGCTTTGTTCTTGGCACCCCACAAATCGTGCCCATGACCAATAAACGTTGGGCTGTGATTTTTGGTAATGGGTCTGATACGAATAGTTCGCAGTTGTTTATAGTTGATATTGAGAAGCCTTTTGAGCCCGATTTCACCAAAGTAATCGATACCGGTAGTGGTGCAGGTTTGTCTGCGCCAGAGCTGCTCACCAACGCTATTGGGCAAGTTATAGGTGCTTATGCAGGTGATTTGAGTGGCAATCTTTGGCGCTTTGATTTGTCGGGTGGAACTGCAGCTCAGCTTTTATCATCCACTGAGACACAAATTGCTAATCGGTGGAAGAAAGACTATCTGCTTTTTACGGCTAAAGATGCATCAGGTAAGACGCAACCCATTTACGCTGCGCCCACATTGGGGGTTAATTCGCCCAAGGGCGGTGTTGTTATGGTCTACTTTGGTACCGGTAAATATTTTGATCCGGGGGACAATATAGTACTTATTCCTCCAAACGAGGTTGTGAACAGTATGTATGCTATTGCTGACGTAACCAGTCTGGCTACTCCACGTGTCGCTCGCAGTAGCTTAATGGCAAAAACTAAGACAACTAGTTACAGCGCGACGCCACCCAGTAGAACGGTCAATGAGGCAAATCCAAATTGGGCTACGCAAAATGGTTGGTATATGGATTTTGATGGCACAACTTCTGGTGAGCGCACTGGGGAACGAATTCTGACAACGCCACTCTTGATTGCCGATAAATTGATTTTCACCACTTTTGTGCCGTCATCTAATCCGTGCGCGCGCGGAGGGGGGAGCTGGTTAATGGAGGTGGTTGCGGTTGGTGATAAGTATGTAAATGTCAATGTCCTAGAAAAACCTATATTTTTACCGCCAGTTCTTGGTCCGATTGGCCTAGGCTTAACCGCCGAACCTGGTGTTGGTAAACTTGTTATTCCAGATACTGGTGCGAAACTAAACACCGTGGGTATAAAAGTTCCGCGAGAATTAATTGGCCGCCAATCATGGCGCCAACTACGGTAATCACTAGGAGCTAACCGTGAAAAAACTACAAGTCTCGTTAGGATTTACGTTAGTTGAAATGATGGTGACTGTGGCTATTGTCGGCATACTCGCCGCAATAGCTTACCCTTCGTACATGGATACTGTACGAAGGTCAAATAGAGCAGAAGCAAAGACAGAGCTCATGGATATAGCGCAGCGGTTGCAGCGTTGCTACACCGCCTTTGGTCGGTTTGACGATCCCGCTCCCGCTAGAGATCTTTGTTCTGTGTTTGAGCAGCTCACAAATGGACCTAGTAAGATCACCTCTAGAGGGCGTGGGTTTTACGACATTACGATTACTGCTCCCGCACCAACAGCAGAAACGTACACCTTAACCGCAACGGCTGTTCTGCAGCCTCAAATGGCAGACGTCAATGGTTGCAACGTAATGACGCTAACTTCGACCGGTGTTCGGGGCCCCGTACCCGCGCCACCCTTGCCACCTTGCTGGTAAGCCCTTAAATTAAAGCCCCATCGGGGCTTTAATTTTATTCGTCATCCAATCCTAATTTCTGCAATCTATAGCGCAGTGACCTAAACGTTATGCCTAGCTGCTTGGCCGCTAGCGTTTTGTTCCAGCGCACTTGCTCCAATGCATGGCATAAAATTTCTTTTTCGACATCCAACAAATAGTCATCGAGCGAAGGATATTCTGCGCAACGGGCTGGGTAGTCTGAGCGGCCATTCGCTTTAACGTCCTTGCTGCGGTTAAGCTCAGTTCTTTTATCGTCAAATGCGGGGTTAGTGAAATTATTGTTGGAATTTGTTTCTTCGTGAAGCTGTAAATCTTCAAGATCAATCACGGCATTTTCGCAAAGTGTAAATGCGCGCTCTAAAATATTTTCTAATTCGCGCACATTGCCGGGAAAGGCATAATCGTTAAGCGCTTTTAGGGCAGTGTTTGATAGCATAGGCGCGGGCAGATGAATATCGTGAGCAATTTTTTCTAGAAAATAATTCGCGAGTAGCGAAATATCTTCACCGCGTTGGCGCAACGGCGGAACGTTTAATTGAATGACATTTAAGCGATAGAATAAATCCTGACGAAAACGATTTTCTTTTACTTCAGTTTCTAGTGATTTATGTGTGGCGCAAAGTATGCGTACATCCGTTGCAAGCTCTTCGGCGGCGCCGACAGGGCGCACAGATTTTTCTTGAATAGCACGTAATAATTTCACCTGCATTTCCAATGGTAAATCGGCAACCTCATCAAAAAATAAGGTGCCGCCTTCTGCTGCTTGAAATAGCCCTGCTTTGTCCTGATGCGCGCCGGTAAAACTGCCTTTTTTGTGCCCGAAAAATTCACTTTCCATAAGCTCGCGGGGAATTGCTCCACAGTTCACCGCGATAAAGGGTTTGCCGATTCTTGGGCCGAGTTCGTGAATGGAGCGCGCAACCAATTCTTTACCCGAACCCGATTCGCCACTGATGTAAATCGGTGCCTGCGAGCGCGCTAATTTTTGAATACTCCGCGTTAAATCTTGAATGGCTTTTGAGTGTCCAATAATAAAACTTTCGGCGGGTAATTTTTCAGTTGTTGGCAACTGGCTGGAGCGAATCGCGGTGTTAACCAGTTTGCGCAGCACGGTTAAATCCACGGGTTTGGAAATAAAATCAAAGGCGCCTGCTTTCATGGATTCAATCGCGGCATCTACACTTCCATGTGCAGTAATCACCGCAACCGGTAAGCGAGGAAACTGCTGCTGAATAAACTCCACTAAGCTAAGACCGTTACCGTCGGGCAAATGCATGTCGGTAAGGCAGAGGTCGTAGGTATTTTTTTGCAACATTTTTTTTGCGTTGGCAATATTGTCAGCGCAGTCGGTATTGAGCTGCATTCTTCCAAGGGTGATTTCCAAGAGCTCGCGAATGTCAGGTTCATCATCAATAATTAAAACGCGTTTATTGATCATATCGTTGCTCGGTTATTGGATTCAGTGATTAAAGGCGTCTTACTAACTGGTCATTTGTAAAGAATACTCTTCACTTTAAAACGCGCCGTAAATACTTCCGTGTAGGCTCGAATCGGCATCCATGCCTCATACGGTT
>JAYWHF010000697.1:0-2123 GCA_043777855.1 Gammaproteobacteria bacterium
CCCACGCCCCCCCCCCCCCGCGTATGGCCGACTTGACAGCGCCGCGCCATAGGTTTAACTGTCCAACATCACAATCGTCACTGTAATTTGATCTGCTCATTAAATTCCCCTTGAGTGGATAGAAGGAATCTCAGCGTATTCGCCGCTGCTATGTGATGCCGTCCTGTCAAAACCGTTATCGGCAGTCTTGTTGCCGGTGGCCGCAAGCTCTGCGCATAAGTCTTTAATCGCTTGACGCGGAGATGCTAACGCCTTAGCAGCTCTTGCCTCACACCACGCAAGATCGTCACCCAGCTCACGGTCTGCATCGCCGATATCAGCTAACCCAGCCTCGGCAATGATTAATGCATCAAGGGCTTGCTGTAAAAGTTTGGAGGTTGTTGCGTAGTCACCAGGCTTGGTGCTGGTGGCTGCGTCTATCCTGCCTTTGATGTAACCATCTTCGTAGGCTGCGTCCAGCCTTTCTTTTACTCTTTGATGTTGATCTTTTTTGTAATCATCAGAGCGTGCATCGCGGTCAATCTGTTGGTGTTCTTCGAGTGATCTCATGGCTAATCCTTTTGGGCAAGCTCGGTGCGTAGGGCGGCAAGCAAATCATCCTCAGCTTTCCGAAACGTCTGGTTATCCTGTTGCGTGGCGTTTCGATAAGCAATGCAAACTAGCCTAATGGGCTCTCGCAGCCGCACTACTTTCACATCAATAGATTCAGTCATTTATTCACTCCTTTGATGTGTGAGGGCGGCACGCAAATCCTCATAAACCTGCCAAGTTTGAGAACCTTTTTGATAACTTCTCATGCCGCCTGAAAATGCGTGTTCTTCGTTGGTTAAAACAGCTTCAGCGGCTTCTCGTAAGCGCCAAACATCTTTACGCAGCTGGTCACGCTGCGCTTTGTAATAATGCACATCACAAAAATCGCCCTGATCAATATCTTTTTGGTGCAAGTTGAAGGCGTAGCTGCCACATGTTTTGCATCGCTTGCTCATGCTGCCCCCTTTGTACATACCAACTGGTGCGGACCGTAGTAAAGATAAAACTCCCCAATACCTAATGCCCCGGCTAACCAAATAATCGAGATAGTGGCCCCTACCGCCATGAAAAATAAGCTAACCAATTTCACGCTACACCGCCCTTCGCGCGGATGGCTGCGCGAAGTTCTGCAACTAGCCTTGCCGCAATAGTCGCCTGTGGAATATCGCGCTCTCGACTTTCAAAAGCGGAAAGGCTAGTCTCAAGCTCCGCACCCTTGCCATCCTGGTGCTGGAGTGACCGGGTAGAAACTCTGGCATGCTCTGCGCTGTGCCCAAGCTGACCGCAAGGCTCCCAACACTGGGCAGCGTTTTGGCAAGCGTGTTTGCCCATGCCGGCAACGTTAGCGCAGGGCACACCCTCTGGCAGTGCGTCGATGGTGTCGATCAGGGTTTGGAGGTGCTTAACTTCTTCGGTTATCTGCTTTGCCAATTCTTTAACCGGGTAAGGCCAAGACAAGACGTTCTGTTGATTCAATTTGTGGGCGTGCAAGCTATGTAGCCACTGCTTAAGCAGCTTCGTCAGGCTTCCTACTGTGTGTGTGATCACGATTCATCGCCGTTAGTATTTATATCTTTTATAACATATTATTATACGAAATATGTCAATGCACGTTTAAGGCATTTTTGACCAATTTACCCCATGAGCTTTCATGGCGTAACAGTCGAAAACCTTTGAAAAAATGACTCCACTGCGCCAGTCACCTGCTGCTATTTTTCGCGCAATAGTTGCGATCATCAGACCTGAATCGCTTAGCGCCTGGGCAGCCATGTTGATGTACATCTGTTGCTCCTCAGCCGGCAGCGCCAGAAGCTCAGCTGTAATGTCCCGGCGCCGTTGATCACGGATTGGGTCGTGGGGAACCAGATCGTCCCGGACGGGGGATAGTTCGACGTCCGACTGAACCGCTGACTTGGGCAAACAGTCACCCTCCACTTTGCCTGAAGCATCAAGCAGCTTTCGGAGGTAGCCAAGGCGCGAGCTAACCGCCGGCAAGTCGTCACGTTTTTCCCGACCCGCCAATTTTGCAAAACTTAGAAGAATCTCATCCTCTGAGTGTCCTTGCTCAACGAATCGAGCCACCGACTGTACAG
>JAYWHF010000698.1:0-2120 GCA_043777855.1 Gammaproteobacteria bacterium
CCGCCGGGTTAATAATGGCATTTATAAAGGTGGTATTGCATTGGGCGAGCAGCTAGTGGGCAAGAAATTTAACAAAAGCACTTATTTGGTTAAGCTAACCAATGGGGATCTCGATAAGCTCAATGGCTTAAGCGTTTGGTGTGTGGATGTAGATGTAAGCTTTGGTGACGGAAGCTTTATTGCACCCTGAAATATTGAAAAATGTTAGGATAAATCAGCTCGGGTCCCATGGTTGTGTTCGCCTAACAAAGGCTAACGTGAGTAAATTGTTCGGTTGGGCACCGATGAAAACCCCAGTGTTTGTCGATTTGGAAACCATTGAATGATAAATTCGAAATGGTGGCATAGTTGTTCTTTAGCCGCAGGTGCTTTCCTTGGGTGGTACGCAGCCTACTTCAATTACGATAGCCAAGCCACCTATGCAAGCGAAGAGTTGATCGGAAATGAGATTCGATTGCTTGAACAAGCTAAGACTTATAGGCCGCCGTGCCCAGATCTGTTATCCGCTGGATCTGTGGCAGTAACGAAACACGATAATGTAATTGTGTTGTGGAAAAAATCTTCCGAAACGCAGTTAGATAAGATGGTTATCGACGATAAGCTTCATAGTGCTATTGAAGCTGTAGCAAACGAATGCAATTTCTTTTTGAATAACAACTTCGCAATAGTACCAAATTAATTTTTTTTCAAATTTACGTCCATATGAGGATAGGGGATTGTAATCTTCTGTGCGTCGAAGGCTAATTTTATCTTTTCGTTAAGCGCATAACGTACGGGCCAGTAATCATCCGCATTTACCCATGGTCGAACGACGAAGTTTACGCTGCTGGCCGCCAACTCACCCACAGCCACTTCCGGTATCGGATCTTTTAGCACTCGGGTTTCTTCAGCAATCACCTTTAGTATTATATCTTTTGCTAATCGAATATCATCGTTATAACTTACGGAGAAAGTCATATCTATTCGGCGAGTTTTACGCGACGAGTAATTGATAATGTTGCTGGTGTAAATTGCGCCGTTAGGAATAATAACTTCTTTGTTGTCAGCGGTGTAGAGGCGTGTAGAGAAAATGCTGATGCTATCAATAATGCCAGATGTACCTGCCGTTTCAACAAAGTCGCCAGTTTTAAATGGACGAAAAATCAGTAACATAAAACCGGCGGCAAAATTTTGCAGTGAGCTTTGTAATGCCAACCCTATTGCTATGCCGGCGGCGCCGAGCATGGCGATGAGAGAATTAGTGTTAACACCTAATTGATCGAGTGCGGCAACTATTACGACAATCAGTATGAGTGCTCTGACAAGAGACTGCAGAAAATCTACCAAAATTTTATCGAGCCGGGTATGTGCGAGTAACTTGCCAATCAGATGACTGAAAAATTTGGCAATGAGTTGTCCGATTAGAAAAATAACAATGGCGATGCCAATTTTTAGCGTCCAAGGTGTTACATGAATATCAATAAATTTTAAAACTTGATCTTGTTGGAACATGGTTTTCTCAGTCTATAAGGGTGTGGGGTACCGACCGCTTGCTCATTGTTTGTTAAACAATATGCCCGGTAGTGCGTACTCGCTTGTTGCCTTTAATGATATCTTGCTGCGCGTTTTTGGCGGAAAGTCTTTCCTTAATGTGTTGATCTGTGTAGTTTTTTGCGGCCATTAAGAAACCAACAACTATGAATGCGCCCGGCGGTAAAAGCGCGAGTATCACTCCGGGATAGCTATCACCCAGTACATTGATCTTCCAATGAATAGCCATATCGCCCAGCAATAATTGCATGTTATTGAACAGCATGCCTGTACCTAACACTTCTCGAACGGCGCCCACAAAAACCAATACTAGAGTAAAACCAAGGCCCATCATAAAACCGTCGAGCGCCGCGGGAAGTATTTTATGTTTACTGGCAAAGGCCTCAGCTCGACCCAGTACCGCGCAGTTAGTGACGATTAAGGGGATAAAAATGCCCAGAATTTGATAGAGCTCGTAGGTGTAGGCTTTCATGAGGAGCTCGATACAGCTTACCAATGACGCAATAATCATTACGAAAGCGGGTAAGCGAATAGTGTCGCTGATTTGATGACGAATGAGCGATACGGCCACGTTTGAAGCTGTGAGCACC
>JAYWHF010000699.1:0-2117 GCA_043777855.1 Gammaproteobacteria bacterium
CCATGATGGCGTGAACCTCTCCGGCATTAATCGTAAGACTAAGACCTTTAAGAATTTCTTTTTCTTCTACCCGGGCGAACAAATTGGAAATGCGTAACATAATTTTTTTAACTCGGTAAATTACTTTTTAACACTACAAGATCTATCACATCTATCATGTAGAGCAATTCTCTACACGCTAGCCCACTGAACCCTCAAGGCTAACTTCCAATAATTTTCCCGCTTCGACGGCGAATTCCATCGGCAATTCTTTAAACACATCGCGGCAGAAACCATTGACAATCATAGACACAGCTTTCTCGGCATCAAGCCCACGCTGCTTACAAAGAAACAGCTGATCGTCGCTCACCTTCGATGTTGTGGCTTCGTGCTCAATCACGGCGCTCGGATTTTTACTCTCTATGTAGGGGAAAGTATGCGCGCCACATTTATCACCAATTAATAATGAATCGCACTGAGTATAATTTCGCGCACCATCAGCACCTGGATTCATACGTACTAAGCCGCGATACGCATTTGAACTTCTGCCCGCCGAAATACCTTTGGAAATAATCGTAGAGCGCGTATTTTTTCCGATGTGAATCATTTTAGTGCCGGTATCAGCCTGCTGATAATTGTTGGTCAGCGCTACTGAATAGAACTCTCCTACACTATTGTCGCCGCGTAGAATACAACTTGGATATTTCCAGGTAACCGCTGAACCGGTTTCGACCTGCGTCCAAGAAATTTTTGCATTAGCGTGGCAAATTCCTCGCTTGGTCACAAAATTGTAAATCCCGCCCTTGCCTTCGGCATTTCCTGGATACCAGTTTTGTACAGTGGAATATTTAATTGTTGCGTCGTCGCAGGCGACTAACTCTACCACCGCCGCATGCAATTGATTTTCATCGCGCATGGGTGCGGTACAACCTTCAAGATAACTGACATGTGATCCTTCATCGGCCACAATTAATGTACGCTCAAACTGACCCGTGTTTTTTTCGTTAATGCGAAAATAGGTAGATAGCTCCATAGGGCAACGCACGCCCTTGGGGATATAGACAAAAGAGCCATCGGAAAATACCGCCGAATTTAACGCTGCGTAGTAATTATCTTTTTGCGGCACCACTGAGCCTAGGTATTTTTTTACTAACTCAGGATATTTATGTACTGCCTCACTGATCGGGCAAAAAATTACTCCCACTTCAAACAACTTTTCACGAAAGGTGGTGAACACTGAAACAGAATCGAACACCACATCCATAGCCACACCGGCGAGCGTGGCCTGCTCATGCAAGGGAATGCCAAGTTTTTCATAGGTGCGCAATAATTCGGGATCAACTTCCGCTAAACTTTTTGGCTTATCGTCCATGGATTTAGGTGCTGAATAATAGGATACAGCTTGAAAATCTATAGCGTCATGTTTCACATGAGCCCATGTCGGCTCGGTCATTTCTAGCCACGCGCGGTAAGCTTTCAGCCGCCAATCCAACAACCAATCAGGCTCATTTTTTTTTGCGGAAATAAAACGAATAACCGTTTCATTTAATCCGGGCGGTAAGGTTTCTGAAACGATTTCGGTATGAAAACCGGCGGCGTATTCTTGACTAATGAGTTGTTCAACGTGTTCCGACATAATTAAACCTTAACCAGTTAGGCCTTTGACAACCTGGTAACAACGTCACCAATGTAATCAATTGCGAATTCTATTTCTGCCAATGTGGTGTAACGCCCCACACTAAAACGCAAAGACGCTTGCGCTTGCATGTCACTCAAACCAATTGCTTTGAGTACGTAACTGGGCGACATATTTGCTGAGTTGCAGGCTGAGCCACTCGAAACAGCTAGGTCGCGTAATGCGAGCAAAAGCGCCTCACCATCACAGCCACTGCCTTGTTTATCGGCAAAAGATACATTTAGAATTCCACTGACGACTTGCGTAAAACACCCATTGCGTCTGATGTTTGGCAATTTCGCAACACCCTGCCAAAAGGTGTCTCTCAGCTGACTTATACGTTCACAATCGCTAACGAGATTGTGAACGGCCAGTTCCGCCGCTTCCCCCATTCCCACACATTGGTGCGTCGCTAGCGTCCCCGAGCGCATGCCGCGCTCATGACCACCGCCATGCATTTGCG
>JAYWHF010000700.1:0-2116 GCA_043777855.1 Gammaproteobacteria bacterium
CAAATTGCAAGTGCCCACTATATCGATGGTGTAAACATAGGTATCGGCTTCACGCGGGCTGTAGCGTCTTAGCGTTTGTTGTGCTAGCGGATCATAAATTTCCGGTGCGAGATAATCTCGCTCATATATTCGCTGCAGGGTTTGTGCAACTTCCCTATCGTCAGGATTCTTTTGCACAGCTTCTAGCAACCATGAACGCGCCACATCCCAATAGCGCTCGCGATACAAATGCATACCCACCATTTTTGGCGCGCCAACCAAACCAAGATTTGTGGGTTCTAACCGCAAAGCGGCTTGAATCAGTGCCACTCCGCGCGCTAAAAAACCCAGCTGTAAAAGTATCGAACCTAAATTATGTTTAACGTCGGCGCGTGTCGGGCTTTCGTAGAGTAACTCTTCATAGATATGTTGAGCCGCCGCGAGTTGCCCTGACTTATGCAGATAAACTGCTCGGTCCAGTTTGCTATCAACGCTACCTTGCATGTCAACCTCATTTGAGTGTGTGGTGCCGAAAGATTAGTCACGTCGTGTTTCATCAATCAGAAAGTAAAGGTATGGCCAGCATAGCTCATAGCGAAAATTGCCGACTATACTCAGAAAGGTTTTTTACAGCTATCTACGTTTGATTGCTTAATCTCACTCAAACCACCGCATAACTTGAGGTGCCCAATGCCCCCATTAATCAGCAACAACCCTGAATTTCTCGCTCTGGGTAACCTAAAACAGCCGCAAAAATATGGTGTGCAAAGCCTATGGGCACCTTCAATTATCGCGATGATGGTGGCCTCGGCAAACGCTTGGTCAGCGAGCACCTGTACCGCCGGAAATTATGATCCTTTCGGCGGGTCGGACTGCGTACCCGCTAACTATGGTCAATATGTGCCAAACAGTGGGGCAACTCAGGCTATCGATGCGCCTGTAGGCAGTTATGTCAATGAGCTCGGCCAAGCCGCTTTCGAATCATGCCCAGTCGGAAAGTTTAATGACAACCTAGGTCAGTCTTCATGTACACAAGCACCTACAGGATATTTTGTTGGTACCATCGGCGCCTCAACCGCCACCCTGTGCCCTGTTGGTACTTACTCAGACATTAACGGAGCCAGTGTCTGCGAAGATGCGCCCGTAGGCACCTTTGTACCTTTTTTGGGGGCAACGGCTTATCAGGTCTGTCCTGCCGGAACTTTTACTGATACGCAGGCTCAGTCAGCATGCACTCCAGTGCCTGCCGGCGCCTATGCATCCGATGGAATCAAACATCTTTGCCCTATCGGCGCCTTCACCAGCGTTCAAGGAAAAACCGTTTGTGATCCTGCCGCACCGGGGCGTTATGTAGGAACAATGGGCCAAACAACTGCTACCGATTGCGTCGCAGGTACCTATTCGGACATCCCCGGTCTTTCGGCCTGTAAACCAGCACCCATCGGCTCATTTGTCGCCAACACGGCGCAAACCTTTGCCTCAACATGTACCCCCGGCACCTACTCAAACACCGCTGGTTCAAGCGAATGTCTTAGAGCGCCCATCGGTAGTTTTGTCGCCACTGCTGGCGCTACCAGCTCAACAGCCTGCTCTGTGGGAACTTATTCTCGTGTCTTGGGAGCGATTGAATGCGTGCCAGCCCGTTACGGCCAGCTAAGCGTTGAAAGTGCCGGCTATGATGTCGACGAAAATGCAGAATCTTTGATCATTACCGTTTCACGCGAGAACGGCGCCGACGACACGGTAAGTCTCGACTATCGTTTAGCAGATGTTACGGCAGTTGCAGGCGCTGACTATGAATTCGCCACAGGCACCCTATCCTTCCTCAATGGTGAGACCAGCAAAACCATTCCCCTGAAGCCGGTAGATAACGCCACTTACGGCCCAGATAAAACGCTGAGGGTCAACCTGACTCATCTTGTTGGTTACAGCGAACTGCTGACGCGATCAGCACTGGTGAGGCTCCACAACGATGACCTGCCTCCAGCCTCGGGCGCCTTGGGGTTTGAAGAGCTCAACCTAGCGGCGCTAGAGAACCAACCCAGCGCGCGAATAAACGTTGTTCGCTCTGGTGGCTCAGCGGGCCACGTAAGCGTCGTTTACCGCACCCAAGATAACCGGGCAATCGCCGATAAAG
>JAYWHF010000701.1:0-5850 GCA_043777855.1 Gammaproteobacteria bacterium
GGTAAACGCCACGCAGGCTACCCTTTGAACCATTCAGGTTTAGACTCGTATTCGTCGAAATACTCACTTGGCCGCCACCCTGAGAACCGAAGGACCAGCCATTGGCAGAAGGAAGAGTGCTAGACTCGAAATTCTGTTCGCCAATAACCACAACCTCGGCATTTACGCCGCACGCAGCGGCAATAAAAAAACCGCTCATCAGGGCGGAACACAAACGACGGCTCAATTTGGAAAATTTCATAGCTCACCTCGTATCACCTAAATGTACAATTGCATTTAGTTTAACCAATATAGTCAAACTACACCTCGAACGCCGACTCAAACCTCCTAACTGTGAATAGAATCACTAAGTATTTGTAATTTGAATCAGCACACACTTGAAATATTATACCCATACAAAAAACAGCACCGAAATAGCATAAGGAAGCATTACACAGTCGATGTGTTCCATGAGATGCGTTGCATGAATTGGCTTTGCGCTACCTAACCGCTCTGAACAACCTCATCTCATGCTTTATGCAAAACCGTCTCTCTTTTGGCTTTTAATATGTTTGAAAGTGCCACAATAAAAGCCAAATGTATCCACAAAAAAGGATAATAGCTCACAGTTACAAACTGGCCGGCTATAAAAAAGCCGAAGACACCAAAACCCAAGCCAGCGGCGATAGCGTTAATATGATTGTTATTGTCATTGTTATAGCTATTGCTCGCAATAATTTTTAACGGGGCGATCATGCAGTACAAAATAAGTATTGCAAAAATAGATACGGCAATAAACCCTGCGTCAGTTCCAACCTGAATAAATATGTTGTGCGGAAGCTCTGCTCGCTCGTATAACATATCTGAAGAAAAATGATCTTCGTAATAAGGAGAAAAATTAAAGAACCCAACACCCGTCCAGGGATTCTCCTTCAGCATTTCCCAACCGTGCCCCCAATACAAAATTCTCTGCTGCGATGTCTTGTCGTCGCCCGTTTTGGAGAAACGCTCTTTTTGTTCGGCGGGCAACAAATAAAATAAACTCATACTTAGCAACACAACACCAATCAACAGCTTGGGCTTAACAACTCCTCGTCTGAACATAATTAACAACTCACAAACGAGCGCGATTTGGGATCCCCGACTACTTGCCCCCAAAATTGTAAGGATAGGGCACACCCAAAACAACATCAAAAGCCATTTTTCCCAGGATTTAACACTGTTTTTATGGGCCTGATACAGATAAAAGGCTAAGGGAAAAAGCATCAACATGAGTATCGAAAGCTCACCGGAATTTTGAAAATAACCTTTGGGGCCCATCAGCCCCCAGCTGGTAAATGAAAACCCTCTAAATACCCAACTCTTTGATGTACCTAGCGCGATTTTTCCGGCTGCAAAAAGAAAAATAATGATAAATATATAAAAGCGTTCTTTAGTGTTCACGATATTAATGATTAAAAAATAAATAACAAACCAACCAAAAAAATCCATAAAGTGCTTTTTTGACACTTCCGGATAATGCGCGGTCAATATTGAAATACAAATGGTTATGAGAAACAGAATAATCCATTTATTTGCAGGGCTTGAGACCCATTTAACAGATGGATCCATTATCGCACCGGCTAGCGAACCGACGAGAAACAATTGCGCCCAAGGAAGAAAATCAATTGCCGGAATTAAGGCTTGCGGTCGCACAAACTCAAAAAACAAGTAGCAGCAAATCATCCAAAAAGAAAAGTGTTGGCTTTTAAAATACTGCCACATGGGTCCAATTTTAAACGCGTAAAAGTCTTCGACGCTATAAATTTTGGTTGTCATTTGTTTGCGACAACCCGTGCCGCCAAGACTCTTGCTGACTGCTCTACCAGAGACTCACATAAATTAAAAAAACAATTGTTCGCGCTGTAAGGATCGTGCAAATAAGCCACGGGATTTTCTAACCATAAACCTGCTAACGTAAATTGAACTTGCTCATGGCCATGGTAAAGAGCCCGCAAGGCATCAGTGTGCTTTGGCTCCATGCCCACCAGCAAGTCTCCCGGCTTCGGCGAATAGTGGTTGATATGCCGTGTTATGTGATCACTCAGCACCATTTTTTTCTGTGTTGCAAATGCTACGGCGCGCGGGTCTGCCGAATCGCCACCCCGAGTGTCTAAACCGAAGGACTCAGCGCTCGCGCCCTGCGTCTTCGCGACAATGGCGCCCAGAGGACTGCGGCAAATATTTCCGTGACATATAAAAATCAATCGATTGACTTTCTGAAAATCAACTTGAGTAAAATCTCGGTAGCGGCCCACGCGGCGCGCAGCCTCGGTCAAGCATAGATTGATAAAGCCACGCTTTGAACCAAACCGATTGTTAATGTAATTTTTTAACACCATTCTGCCGCCGTACCCAAGTTTTTTACTCTGTTGATTGTGGCAATGTACTTTCAATCCAACAGACATTTTTTATATTCATACCGATAGGCGTCTAGCATTGATGCAAACGAAAAGACTTTTTGCACATGCGCCCTACCAGCTTTTGCGATTTTATCGGCGATGATATTATTTTCAATCATTGCCATCAATCCACCCGCCAATTCCTGCGGGTTATTAACAGGAACAAGGATGCCCGTTCGCTCATGCTCAATAATTTCCTCAGGGCCACCACAGCGGGTAACAACGACAGGCAATTTCGTTGCCATTGCTTCAATAGTGGCAATAGAGAAACCTTCTGAATTAGACGAAAGGGCAAAAAAATCTAACTGCCCCAGAAATCTGGCGGTATCTTCATTGAAACCTATAAAATGCACCCGATTGGCAAGAGCATGATGTGCGATGAGATCCTCCAGCGGTTTCATTAGCTCATCTTTTTTGTGTCCCGCTATCACGAAATGAACGTTTAACTTTTTCTCATTAATCAAATATGCTGCTGCTGCGATAAGCACATCGTAACTCTTTGCCGGCCTAACATTGCCTAAGCTACCGACAAGAATTGCAGCATCCGGAATAGCGAGCATTTGCCGCAACTCTTTTGTATCCAGCTTTGCATAACGGGATTCATCTATGCCATTGTAAATAACTCGAATAGCATTTTTATTAAACAGTTTTTTTTCAGCGATGAAGTTAGCCAAGTCTTGGCTAACGGCGATTAGTTTTTTTACGCCGAATTTCATAATAAGATTTTTAACAGCAACATACTTCTCGTTTGGATTTACATCAACTCTGCCATGAAGCGTTGCAACTACAGGTACGCGTGAAAAAAAGCTGATAATGGAATAGGTCAATGTCGAGCCGAGCAAATGCGCGTGAACTAAACGCGTATTATTTTTTCGAATAAGTTTGTATAACTCAACATAGTATTTAATAGACAAAAAACCACTTGGCTTGAGAATATAGTACCTTACGCCACGACGCTTTAATTGATTCTCAACCCACCCAGCGCCTTTTATAATTGCGTAATTGTTATAGCCTTCCAGCGTTAGCTTTTGCACTAAATCTAAAAAGACTGTTTCGGCTCCGCCTGGACCTGTGGTGTCTATAGCGTGCAAGATACTTTTTGGCTGCTCCGTCATTTGCTATTTCTCATTCTTTTGACAATTGGCAAACCGCGAATTACGCACGACGGATTACCGATTCATACTATTTGCGCGGGGGCAATTCTATCCGTCTTGCCCGTTTTCTGGGGTGACGTTTACCTAATCTTGACTGCTTTTTGTGGCCGCAATAGCATACCAAGAAATCAACATTAGCTTGTGGGAAATTTAAAATTCCGCGCAAACGCATCCATATTGAGACAATATTTCTATCTAATCCGTTATTATACCTAACAATTGCAATTATTAAGTTTCCGAACGCACACACCACCCCATGCAGTGAACCTGAACTTTTTTGGTACGACGATGACGCAAGCTGTATTAATACTTGATGCCGCGCAACGCAGTGCATTGGCGGTTACAAGATCCTTGGGGAGGTTGCCGCAACTTAGGGTTTATACCGCCGAGGCCTCGGCTCAAGCGCTTGCGGGCCGTTCTAGATTTTCGCAAGGGTTTCACCTTAGCCCTGACCCCACGGAAGCTCCTGAAGACTACATAACATGGCTACAGAATCTCTGTACAACTCAACAGTTCGCCTTGGTAATTCCGGTAACTGAAGTCACGAGCCAATTGCTACTGTTAAATAGCGCTCGCCTACCGGAGGTGCGCTTGCCTTTCGCGTCTTATGAGAAAGTATTGCAACTGGCCGACAAGGGAAACCTGATGAAGCTGGCTAACACTTTAGACATACCCACACCAGCAACCCAATTTTTGGCATCTTCAGCCGAGCTCGCCACCGCAACGCTCACCTACCCGCTGGTTATCAAGCCTTGTCTTTCAAAGATATTGGCGCGTTCGCGATGGATCGCAACGAGCGTAAAGATAATTCACTCGCCTGAGGATATGGAAAAAACCTTAGCCACTGAACTCTACTTGAAGACTTATCCATTTATGATTCAAGAGTTTATACCGGGTACCGGGGCGGGCATTTTTTGTTTGTATCAACACGGGAAGCCTACCGCTTTTTTTGCTCATCGGCGTCTGCGTGAAAAACCCCCACAAGGAGGGATTAGCGTTCTCAGTCAAAGCGCGGAGACTGACCCAACCCTAAAGCTCTATGCCGAAAAACTTCTTGCTGCTGCTAATTGGCATGGCGCGGCTATGGTGGAGTTTCGCGTGGCACCGGATGGCGCGGCGTATCTTATGGAGGTAAATACTCGATTTTGGGGATCACTGCAGCTAGCGATAGACTCAGGAATTGATTTTCCAGCGCTGATGGTTAGCAATGAACTTGGGCTCGCGCTGCCCGTTCCGACAAGCTACAAAGTTGGGCAGCGCCTGCGCTGGCTTCTCGGCGATCTTGACAGCCTCTATTTGTACCTGAGATCTACATACTCTTTACGCCAGAAGCTCAGGCGTATTATTGCCTTTGTCACGCCTGATTTTTTTCACACCAAACACGAAATTGATCGCTTGGATGACCTAGGGCCCGCTATTTACGAGTTAAAAACCTATGTGCGTCAGTTATTGGGGAGAACATAAACATGAAGCCTGCCCTTAAACAATTGCTGAAGTCTACTGCGACAACCTTCGCCAATCGAATAGGCCCACACAGGCGGTCACCCTCAACGCCCAAATTGTGGATCTTAATGTATCACCGCGTACTACCAAAAACCGATGTGCGGTACGCGCTTGAAGAACCTGGGATGGTCGTCACACCCGAGACCTTCGCCATGCACATGAGCGAGATAAAACACCACTTTGACCTAGTGTCGCTGAGCGAATGGATTCAACTCAAACGAGAAAATTTACCCCTGCCGCGCAAAGCCTGTGCCATAACCTTTGACGATGGCTGGGCCGATAACTATGAATACGCATTTCCGATTATCAAAACCGAAAAAATTCCTGCCACTATTTTTGTAGTCGCCGAAAAAATCGGAACGGATTTCCAGTTTTGGCCGAACATTATTATGGCGCTGCTCATTGGCAACGCATCAAATCTTAATGCAATGGGAAAACATCCGCTATTTGCCAAGTTATCGCCAATGTCGTCTAAATTTTCAGAATCCATCGACAGAGAATTTGTCGCGGTGTACATTTCACAACTGAAGCAATTTTCGGACTCGGAGATTTTCACAGCGCTATACGACATTCAATGGCGTACGCTCCTCACTATAGAGATGCCAAATGCACTAATGACATGGGAACAATTGTTATCGATGCAGCAATCTGGCCTGATCACCATTGGATCGCACACCTGCAGCCACAGGCGCTTGACAGCATCGGTCAGCGACGACGAGCTTACTCACGAGATTGCAGCCAGCAAGACAATCATTGAAACTCGACTATCATCA
>JAYWHF010000702.1:0-2102 GCA_043777855.1 Gammaproteobacteria bacterium
TTAGAGGTCGTTATAGCTTCCTTTTTTTCGCGCGCGGGGTCGAACGGCATGCGGGTAAAGATGCCGGTTTCCGAGTCAAGTACAGAAATGCCGCCACCCCAGGTGCCCGCCCAAATTTTTCCATCATCGGCAATAAAAACATCGAGAATGGCATAACCACTAATAGTTTTATCGTTGGCGGGATCACTTTTGTAACTAATGAATTGATCTTTTTCGCGATCGAAAAAATTTAATCCACCGCCATCGGTGCCCAACCAAAGATTACCTTTAGTATCTTCACGCACGGCTAAAACAGCATTGAATGATAAGCTGTTAGGTTCAGCATTATGTTGATATGTTGTAACAGCTGCACTTGAACGGTCAAAATAGTTAATGCCTACAGGATAATTTCCTACCCACACATCCCCGCTGCGATCTTCATAAACAGTACGCACTTGATTAGAACTGAGTGAATTGGCCCGCCCATCTTCATTTCTTTGATTGCTGAAACGGCCTTCAGGAAATTTATCGGTTCTTTCAAATATCGCTAGGCCATAACCATCAGTGGCAACCCAAAGAGCACCGTTGGAGTCTATGATAAGTTTCGCGATTTCCTTTCCTGCAATGCTGTTGGGGTTTTTTTCATCGCGAATATAGCGCGTTGATTTATGTGTGCTTGGGTCAAAATTAACTAAGCCATCGGTTGTGCCTAGCCATAGGGTGCCATTTTTATCTTTAGCAATATCGTTGACCGTGTTGGGCGCCGTGAGTTCTGGTTTTTCCGGATAGGGCTTAAATAGCGTTACTTTTTTTGTGGCCCAATCCAACTTTTCAAGGCCCAGGCTACTGCCGATCCAGATTGTACCGGTGGTATCGTTGTAAAGGGATCGTGTATCCTGAGTATGCAGCCATTCCTTCTTTTCTTTATCAGGAATAAGTATTGTGTAATCCTGAGTTGTTTTATTAAGTTATACCAGCCCGTACGCGGTTGCAAAAAGCATTTCACCGCTGGGTACCTCGGTCGCTTGATAGAAATAAATTCCGGTTATTGCAGGCGTTTGGTTGGGGTTATCGGCAACAGGGGTTAATAGTTCGGTTTTTGGGTCATAGCGAAATAGTCCCGTGCGGGTTAGAACCCATAAAGTTTTATCACTGTCTTCATAGAGAAAGTTAACCATTTTGACGGGTAGTTTTGCATTTTGTACACTGGCTAGAATAAATTTATATTCATAACCGTCGTAGCGCACCAGCCCACCGCCGCCACCAATCCACATAAAACCCTGGCTGTCTTGTAAAAATGCTTGTACCTCTGCCAGGGGGATATCTTTGTTGTCCAGCGGGTGTTGAAAGTTAATCCGTTGCGGAAGAGGTTCCGTTAATGCGTTGCCCGGTTGTGACAGCACAAGCAAGAGAATGGTTGCAAACACATGACATGCAAAATGAGAAAATCCTATGCGTTTTTTTTTAACGTGATTCAATTTTAAATAAAAATAATTCATAAGGGTTTCCGTTTACGTTGGCACTTTTAAGTTGGTGATTTTAAATTGCTACTTTAAAATTTTTTTCTTGCCAAGCTGTTTACTCGATGGACTATTTACTAGAGAGACCATTTACTAGATAGCTTGTTTATGTATCACAAGTTACACCATAACCGTAAACGCACTCTCGGGTAATTCAACACGCAATTCAAACGGCACCATAACGCCTTGACCGAGGAGATTGGCATTGTCGCCCAACAAATGCAATGAAATATTTCCGCCTTGGGCGACTAAAAATTCTTTCACGGAAATTCAATAGGGCCAGACTCCATTGATTTCAGCACTTGTTTGGTCTATGCTCCACCGTCCTGCATTTAGTGGAGTTTTTTGTGGCGCGCTTACCCCGTTTTGTAATACCGGGTCAACCACAGCATGTCATTGTTCGTGGCAACAACCGAGAGGCGATTTTTTACGCCGACGCTGATTATCAATTTTATTTAGGTAAACTCAAATTAGCCTGCGAAAAACATCAATGCGATCTGCATGACTATGTGTTAATGACCAACCATGTTCATCTATTAATTACACCGCACACACAAGAGAGCCTTGCTAAAGCTCTGCAAATGATTGGCCGTTACTATGTGC
>JAYWHF010000703.1:0-5814 GCA_043777855.1 Gammaproteobacteria bacterium
CAGAAAAATATTTTGTTGAGTATATAAAAACTATTTTTTATCAGCGAGATTGTGGTTTTAAAGTCGATGTTAAAAATGCTCGTGGGAAAGGCGCTTTACATGTTGTTGAATATGCTAAAAGGTTAAAACAACAATTGTTATATGAGTCTGTATGTGTGGTGTTTGATACCGATAAAGATTGGAATTCAGATGCTAAGAAACTGGTTAAGGACTTTAACCTTAAAGTAACTCCTTCCGATCCATGCTTGGAAGCAGAATTGCTTAGAATTATGTCTATAAATCCTGACTTTAATACCGAGTTGATAAAAAAGCAATTTATAAAGCGATTTGGATGTAACGCTAATAAAGTAGATATTTTCGATGAATTGTTCCCGGTAGATCTGCTTAAAAAGTCTGCTTTAAATGAAGGATGGCTGAAAAGTATTGTCCAGGTTATTGTGACCGGGAATCCATAAAAATAATAAAATGCTAAAACTTATCCTCCCCGTCATTTTTCCCTCCTGGCGCTTTTTTAGCAGCATAGGTCCGTCGCCGCGTATTCAGTTTACTTTCTTGCTCAACGAAAATGATGAGTCTCAAGTGTGGCAAGATTTTCGCCCTTGTCCTGCGCGAGTAAGTTTTATTCAAGGTCTGCGACGTTTGTTTTGGAATCCTGAGTGGAACGAAACCTTGTATATAAATACCTGTGCTGAGCGTTTATTTGACGAGTATTCTTTGTCATGTGAGCAAGAAATTATGCGCAGAATTTTGGTGACAGTAAGTCGCGAAAATATTTTTCATGCGGAAAACGATATTTATTTACAGTATCGCCTTTGTGCAGTTGTTCGTGAAGGTAGTGAAATAACACAGCCAGTTGTGTTCATGTCAAAACCGGCAGCTCTCTTATCAAAATCTGCGAATTTCTTGGGTGATACTTGATGAGTATCGAGCAAGCGGTGCGCTGCGCAGAAATTATAATGGCTGTTGCGTATTTGCAGCAAAGCCTAGAATTTGTGCGAGGGTTACAACCTGAAAAAACCTTGGGAATTATTCGTGCTGTTTTATCGGTTGTGTTATTTATTGGCTTTCAGCCGGTTTTGGTTGAGGCGGGGCTGTTAATTATTGCAGTGTTATTGTTGCGCCGTTTTCAAGGGCCATACAATGGTGGTAGTGATTGTATGAGTATCTTGGTGTTGCTGTGTTTGTTTTTGTCGCACCTTGCACCCACAAGATTTTGGCAAGAAATAGCGCTCAGTTATTTAGCATTCCAACTGGTATTTTCGTATTTTCAATCAGGGTATATTAAAGTTATTAATCCCGATTGGCGCAGCGGACAAGCTTTGCGCGATGTATTTGCGATCACGGCCTATCCCGTTAGTGAACATCTGCGTGAATGGGCGCAGTCCTCGCGCTTGATGTGGTGCATGTCTTGGGCGGTTATTTTATTCGAACTGGCTTTCCCCTTGTCGTTATTGAATCACACGTTGCTAATCATTGCTTTGGCGGCGGCGGCGCTCTTTCATCTGGTAAATGCCTGTTTATTTGGCCTAAATCGTTTTTTCTGGATTTGGCCTGCGGTATATCCTGTTATTATATGGTTTCAGCATCGACTGCTGCCCTAATTTTTTTAAGCAAGAGTTATTCAATGAGCCATTCCCCCGAAGAAGTAACGCCCGGTTTTTTTACGAACGATGAATTTAGCCAGCAGTTATTTTCTGCTTGGCGTGAATTGCTTTCAGAAAAGCAATTACCAGCACTTGATCGCTGGTTAAAAGGTCGCAATAAAGTTCAACATGCCAAGCACGTGCGTAAGATCGATCAATCTTTTAAACAACAGATGGGGCTTTCCGCCGCTTTATTTGCTGGCGTACGTTATTTGCAATTTGCTTGTGCCCTTGAGCACGCCTATCAAATACCTGATGCCGCCGTTGAAGGTGAGACGCTGTTAGATGTACAAGCTTGGGATGCACAATGGAAATTCGAAGAAGTTAAAAAAATTCCGGTCGCAAATTTTTGGTTCTGGGTTGAGTTGCGTTTAACCGGTGCCAATCAAGTGTTGCCTCGTAAACTACGCGATGCCGAACCGCGCGCGCAATTTTTTAAGAAAATTGCTGAACAGTTGAACCAACCCGATAAAGCAGCGGAATTTTTATTGTGGAATGGATTGCGCCCCATGTGGTATCCATTGTTGCAGGAGCGTGCGGCAGAAAGTGGTTGGACTACTGAGCAATTGCAACTGTTTATTGTGCAACAAAATCAATCGCCTCCTATTTGGTTGCGTGTGCAACGCGATAAGCCCGTGCGCGACGCTTACAATGATTTAGTTCATCAAGGAGTTAACGTCAGTATTACCGATGATGGAAAAATTTTTGCGCAAGGTGGTAAAGGTGTGAGCGCGACAAAATTATTTCAAGAAGGTTGTGTTGAGGTCCAAGATTTAGCGAGTCAACAAATTGCTGAGGCAGTTAATATAAAAGCGGGGGATAAAGTGTGGGATTGCTGTGCGGGTGCGGGTGGTAAAACGGTTGCTATTGCGTCTCGCATGAATAATAAAGGCGTAGTGGTTGCTACTGATTTACACGGTTACAAATTAGATGAATTAAAGCGCCGCACC
Source organism: Gammaproteobacteria bacterium (assembly GCA_043777855.1). GTDB lineage: Bacteria > Pseudomonadota > Gammaproteobacteria > Pseudomonadales > Cellvibrionaceae > Cellvibrio. Next base: position 2,594 of record JAYWHF010000703.1, read on the forward strand.
AAGCGCGCTGAAATTTTTAATGTACGTGCGTTTGAATGGGCAGGCAATGAGCCATTACGTTTACCCAAAGAAATTGCACAGCAACAGGGTTTTGATTGGGTGTTGGTGGATGCACCTTGTAGCTCAGCTGGAACATGGCGTCGTAATCAGGATGCCCGGTGGCGCTTTAACGCAAAAGATACTGCAGAATTAGTAGCGCTGCAGCAACAAATTTTAACCAATGCAGCGCCAGCTGTTCGTGCTAAAAGCTTTTTGGTTTATGCAACCTGTAGTTGGCAAGTGAGTGAAAACGAAGCGCAAGTAAAATGGTTTCTAGAAAACCATCAAGAATTTACCTTGCAATCCCAAACTATGTTGGGTACACCTTTGCAGGATTCAGATACTATGTTTGTGGCGGTGTTACAGAAAAGTTAATGAAAAGTTTATCCGAAATTTCTTTAGTGAAAAAATAGGAAATTGTTTAATAGATACGATGCTGAGAAATGTCGTCAGGGTTTTTTCGGTAGATGTAGGCAGCTAAAGCGTTTTCCAACAGTAGCAAACAAAACCTACCAGTTATCAGTTTTTATCGAGCAATTCATAAGTATTAATCGATTTTATTTTAGTGATGCCTGGGCATAGAATTCTCTCGATATTTACTTAAACGAGGAGTTTTTATGAACACGTTGCTCAACCTGACCGATTTAATTAAGGCAAAGTCATTTATAGGTAAAATTCGGACACGCACGTGGGTGATTCTTGGCGGGGTTGTTATTGGAATCTTAGGGCTTCTCATTTGGATCGCTGTTTCACTCATGTCGTGGCTATGGGGGCAGGCATCAGCTGGCGTGGGTCTTGCCGACAATGCCTTATCGCGAACGGAGCAGCTCCTTCCCGGGCTGCGCGAGCGAGCTCAGCAGTTAGCTCCAGCACTAACGGCGGAAGCTCTGGCTCTTCGCGACCAAGCTCAGCGTTTGGCCCCAGAGCTGGCAAAAAGCGCTGAACAACTGATTCCGAATTTGTCTTTGTCAGAATCGACATTTTCTGATGCTATTCCATTAGTGGATGTCAGCGGTATCGATATTGGCCCGGTAGCAAGATTTCCCGGATTAGTTCGCAGTGCGTTCTCTCGCAGTGGGGAGACTATTAAGGTTGATTACCAAGGTAAGGCGGCTGTTGATACGGTAGTTGGGCATTACACAAAGGGTTTTGTAATGGCCGGTTTTGCTCATGAAGTTATGCAGGCTACGACGAAAAGCGAGCTGCATAAATTTACTGATCAGACATCCGCGATAACCTTGGCAGTAGAGCAACTGGCGCCTGACTCTGTAAGCGTTCAGCTCACGTCAAGCCGGTAACTGGGAGAGGTTGCTGAAACAAGGATAATATTATCAAGAAGCAGTAAAAATGGCTTGTCGATGGAAAAGGCAGCAGAGTTATTAGCGCAAATGTTGTAATAGTCAATGCTTGAGGCATTATCTGGATGTGATCTCGCGGCGAATAGTTAACGTATTTATGACGAAGCTTAACTCGAAGAGCCGGTACATATTTATGAACGAAAACGTTAGTAATTTTCTTGAAGCGACTCATCAACACCAATTGTATTTTGATGGTCTCTGCCCGCTTTGCTCTAAAGAAATGGCATTGTTAAAGATGCTAAAAAGCGCGCAGTTAGTTCTCGTAGACATACATCAAATTGCTGAAACATCAAAGGGTGCTAGTGAATTAAATCACGATGTAAAAGAGGAGTTGCTTCGAGTATTACATTTGCAGTTACCTGACGGGACATGGCTAAAAGGCTTGGATGCCACTGTCGCCGCTTGGTCGTTTACCCCTGTAAAATTTCTGTGGGCACCATTGCGCTGGAAACTATGGAAAGAACCGTTGGATAAGTTCTACCTGCGCTGGGCAGACAAACGTTATTGTCGACACTACAGCTGCGCGTTAAAGGAAAAGAGTTCATCTGCACTAACCAATGCTAAGCACAAAGTATAAGAATGTTGAATTTTTATCGGCTGGTGAAAATAAAAAGAAGTGAGCATTAATATCGGCGGCATGTACGGGCTGTTGCCTTAATACTCCATGACAATTCGAAACCCTATATCATCACCGTAAGTTTCAGCAGGATTGTAGTCTCGCGCGGCGGACGCAAGGGAGGGCGCATTGTCTTTCGTAGAGCCTCCGCGCACAACACGTTTCTGACAATCTTTTTCTTCGTGGGCGGCGCTGCTGGTAGATTTCTCATAATGGTCTTGATAACAATCTTGTACCCATTCAGCCACATTACCAGCGGTGTCTTGAACACCAAAAGCATTCGGACGATAGCTGCCTACAGGCGCAGTTCTGCTGCCAAACAACCCTGAATAACTGCTATAGCATCCACGTCGACAATTGGCATTACCTTTAGCGTCTTGTTCGCTATCGCCCCACCAGAAGCGCGTTTTGCTGCCGGCTCTGGCAACATATTCCCATTCAGCTTCTGTTGGCAGGCGATATTTTTTCCCTTTTGTTTTGCTTAACCACTCTGTATAAGCTTGAGCATCATTCCAGCTAACATGGATTACCGGTTGGTTTTCTCTGCCCCAGCTATTGTCTCCGGGTTGCGGGCGGCCCGTTGCTTGAACAAATACGTCGTACTCACTAAACGTTAGTTCAAACTTGCTAATAGCGAATGCTTTACTAATGGTGACTGTATGAGCCGGTGCTGTGCGTGAGCTAATATCGTCGCCCATCGTAAAAGTACCCGCTGGAATACGCACAAATTCTGGTGCAAATTCTTTCATGGCAATGGCTCGTGTCACTATTGGCCTATTCGTGATATTTTTTTCAGCGGTATCTTCAGCAAGAATGTAATTAAATTCTTTCGCCTGATTTTTTATTTCTATCCACTCAGTTTTAGTTGTATAACCGGGTTTTGTTAGTTCAACGTGATAACGCCCGGCTTTGAGTTCAATGCCATCTTTGTATTTATCGGCAACGTTTAATAATCGAATTTGAGATTTTTCCGGCTGTACTTTTATAGTAAGGGCGTAGGTCATAGCCTCCGGTGCCTCAGAGCTAGTGCTAGATGAGCTTGCTAGAACGAGCGATAGTGCAGCCGTAGAAGCGGCGCTGGCCTGCTCATTGAAAGAGGCCGCAACGGAGCTTTCGGTTTTGCTAATGAGTACTGGTTGCGCCGTGAGGTTAGAAGGCGATTTTTCGGGTTTTTGAATAAAAAAGTTGGCGGTAAATGCTGTTGCATT
>JAYWHF010000704.1:0-2100 GCA_043777855.1 Gammaproteobacteria bacterium
CGTCTTTAGGGTGTTGCTTACGCTAAATTTACTTCGCTGAAAACCGCCGCAGCACCCGCGATTGCCACGCGCCATCACCAAACCTATAAAACAGTTTAATGATAAATTCGGGCTCTCCTTTATTGGGACCACTTAAAATCGGCGTGAAATAGCTTTGGTATCCCGCTTCACCTACGACACTAAATTGCGTGCTCCCTGCGAGTGGAATTATATTTCCGGGTGGCTTGCTAGTGGCCATTAGTGGCGTTGGTGCGCCAATGATGCGGCTAACTTTGGGCTGAAACACATACCAAATTGGTTTGCCATCCGGCGTGTAGGTAAACCAAGTAGCCTGCGTATTTTTAGCGGCATCTTGCCATATAAATAGCCCAGAGCCCGGATTGTCCGCGTCCCACCAGTGCCCACTGGCGTTCACTCCACCGCCATCCTTGGGTCGGGTAGCAATGCCACCGTCGGTGACGGTGAAAGCAAACGGCGTAGTGCCAATGGCTGGTTGAAGTTCAAACGGACACGCGGCATTAACAGGTGTGATGGTGTAGTCGCCGGGTGGAAGTTGGCCTATCTGAACCATTTCGGTATCGTCGTTTAGGCCAGAACCTCGCGGCGGTAGTGTACCGATGTAGGCACCCGAAAACTCGGAAAATTCGATGGTGATATTGTTATTGACCATTTTTATGGTTTTATATGGAGCCTTTATGCATGAAACTGAACCAACCGCCCTGATGTACATAATGTTGTCGGCGGATGTTGGTTTGGAAGGGACAAGGGTAGCGCCAAAATATTGCTCCTGCGCAAAAGCGAGAGGCACTAAAAATAAACCAAGCAAGATGATGCGTAGAGCAGCGGTTACATGATGAATAGTAGATTTAGTTTTCATGACAAGGCCCTTGAAGGCTGAGATTTCCACAGCACACTACCGCGATGATATATCGATCCGCTTAAAGTCCTAGGGCATCGTCGTGCAAATGATTACGGCTTAAAACGCTCAAGCGTCATACTCACAAACTGACCAGCAATTACATATTCAAGGTATATGCGCCGCGTATCTGCGAAATCTGGCTCTGAAGGGGCGGTAGATGGTGCGGCAACGAAGTGAATCTTTCCAACCTCGGTTAGATTAGTGTTGCCGGCTAAAGGCAAAGTGAGATTGCTGGGTTTGCTAGCTTCCCAAAGCGGTGAAAATTCTGTGCTGCCCACGGCTCGCCACTTCGGTTGAAACACATACCAAACCGCTTTGCCGTTGGGTTGGTACGTTAGCAAGGTAGCCAAAACATTTTCTTTTTCGTCGTGGGTAATAAACAACGCGTGGCCGGGCAGCTTGGCGTCCACCCAGTGCCCTGAAAAGTTTTGTGTGTTAAAAGGAAATACTTTTTGCGGGCGATGATCTTTTACTGTGAATCCGTAATAGATGGGTTTTAAGCTTCCCGGTGGAAAATACTGCCCACACGGGTCACCGATGCTCGTGATAACGTAATCACCCGCAGGTAAACGGCCTAAATCAATCGGTACTGGTCTATAGGGTGAGGGCGGGGGTACTCCCACAACATTTCCGGGATCCCCAGATGTGTTGTCGAACGTAATGATAATATTATTTTGTACTATCGTAAGTGTGAATGGATTTTTTATAAAGATCCTACAACCGCCAGAGCTCGTGCCGAGCCGCGGATTGCCTACCACCAAAGAAATATAGTCTGCGGAGGTCGGTTGCGCAGGGTGAATCGAAATAAATGAGGCAGACACTGGCGTGTTTTGTGCGTGGCTGACGCCTACCCCTCCTAAGGTTGCCACTATGCCGAGCAGACCCATCCTAACCATTACCATTTTTTTAAACCAGCTGAAGCGAAGTAGATTACTCATTTGAAATTTCCAATGTTGAAAATAGCGTATGTTCGTAAGCACTAGATTAGCGCACTGACGTCGATGGCTATGCACTTAAGGTGATGGGGCATTTGCCCTTAAGCGCATAAGTGTTGCCACTTTCCCGCAAACGCACGACATCTAAAAACATCATCAACCTAAGTGCGCATCAAAAGCTCGGCATTTGATAACCACTTGGCAATGTGTGAAGGTTTTGCCTTACCCGTTGTTCCAGTGAGCCAC
>JAYWHF010000705.1:0-16517 GCA_043777855.1 Gammaproteobacteria bacterium
TTGCAAGGCCTTCTTTTAACTCGTTTCTTGCATAGTCTTGTAGTTGTTTGTTCATGTTCATCGCTCCGGTTAGTTTCGTATAACAAAATTATCAAACGGATGCGGTTTAAGTTAGGCGCTCTTCTGTTTACATCTGTTTTCTAACAACTACTTTAGAAAGCTAATTTTTCCACCGGAAACACCAACGCAGTCTAGAGTGCTTGGCATATTTACAGGCCTAGTCGTAAATTTTAAGCCAATTTGTTCAGCTTTTTTGCTGCTTGCAGTTAACTTCACCTCTTCAACATCGAACGAGCCATACCAACCATGATTTTCGGCGAAGCTTATTGCATCCTCTCTGCTTTCGAAATAACCCAAAACTTCACGCGGATAGTGCGCAGTGCTTCCGCTAACGACATAAATATTCATGCTGCCTCGCTTGCCGTTTTAAGTGTTTTCTGCAAGTCCTGAGCGGCGCTTAGCTCCCCATTTGATTTGTCAATTAAAGTCCAAACCAAACTAGCCACCGGCGGCAGGGCCACTGCATCCAAGTCACGCACAGAATCTTTCATTTTAAAAAATATTGGCATCCACTTGTCTTTATAATCATCAACACTACACCGGCAATAGGCGGCCATCTCATCCCACTTTCTGCGCCCACGTATACCGGTTCGGCCTTCTTTGGCCGCATCGTTTACCGCAATGAATGCAAGGCGCCCGCACTCTACACTCAAAAATGGGTTAAACGAGTCCGTTTTCACTGACTGCATCGCAAAACGGAAGAGGATATTCAATAGCATTGATGCGGTTTCTGTGCCGTCCGGCGCGTAAGCAAACATACCCCAAGCCCATGCATTTCGTTCGGTCATCTTTAGCGTGTGAATTACTTGCTGAACTTTGCCCTTGTCGCAATGGTGCATTGTGCAATTATCCGATCCCTTTGTTGTGTATTGCACGCCAGCACCATTTGCTAGCTCAGCGTAGTCGATTGCCTTTATTCCCGTCACGTAAGCGTCATGCCATGCTTGACGAGCACTCATTGCGTTACCGTTAGCAGTTTCAAATCTCATTTACACCTCAGTAATTAAAATACTCATTCCCGTTTTATCGCCACGAACCGGCGACATGAATTTAACTTCAGTTACAAAATCAGGCATGTCATTTTTTAAAACATGTCTTGCAACAAGCGCATCTTCAATAAGTTTGAATGTGTAGGAATAATTACTAACATCATAAAATCTCCTCCCCTTACCCATCTGTGGCCGTACCTCAATCCGAACAGGGTTTATAAATCTTTCGTGCTGTGGCTTTAACGCGACCAGAACCGCCATTACTGCATCGCTTTTATTTTTTACGCGCTTGGTCCAATGTTGCCCTGCATACATGGCGTTCGTGCTTGGGCCAATGTACTCAACAAATAAATTCATGCAAGCACCAACATTCCGCTATCAATCAAAATTGAATGGGTTTGAACTATTGCGCGGTGCATTAGCTCTCTACGCTCCATTTGCGATAGTTCCCGCCCGTTGTCGATGGCGTGGTGGCATTTCTGGCATAGTCTCGCAGTCTCGAAATCTGGTGCTTTCTGCCCCTTTCCTCGACTCATGTTTCTGTGCGCAACCTGCAGCATCTCGGTGTCTTTGCAAAGAACGCAATACTCAATTGAGCCTACTGCCGCAAGCCAAGCCTTTTGTTTACGCAGCACTAGTCACTACCTCCGGTTGTATTTTCGCTTTTTTGCTCTGCAACCAAAATAAAAATACCTGCTATTACAGTTGTAATAATGCAACTTACACCTATAAGCAAATCATCAATATCCAGCAGAACAGCCCAACTATAAACAATGTCAAATGTTATACCCCAACAGACAAAACCTACAAAACACAAAAGAAAGTATTTATAAGTTATCATTAGGCTTCACCTTTTTATAATTAACAATTGTCTTATGCGCATCCATAATCTTTTGTGCCGTTGCTTTCGTCAGGTACTCATCGTTAAGGAGACTGTAGTACGTACTGTCAGATATGCCGATGGCATTTTGCACATCAGCCACTTTCCCACCAAGTTCTTTGCTAATATCTTTAAGTACGCGTATAAAATATTTCGCATCATGTTTTTGGATTACGATATGATCGCCTTTTGCCATCGTTCTAGACTCCTATTATTTTTGCAATGAAAACCGTGTTGTAGTAGTAACCTTTGTTTTTATTGTCATCTGGCACCATTGCGTGCTCTAGGTTTTTAATTTCGTAAAACTTATCTCTTTCTTTTTTAAACTCGTCGGTCGTTGGGAAAATAGTTCCGCGAAAACTAAACCAATGGTGATCTATGTGAGCAGCTTTTTCCTTATTGTTTGGTGTTTGATACCAAAGCTGCATTTCAATCTCCCACATAAAAACAATGTTCACATATTGAGAGACATCGGTAATGCCGACTTTTTTTAAAAGCAAATCGGTCATTGGCTTGGTGTGCGAATCAAAGTAAAAATGAAGGCTCTCTTCCATATCTTGGCTTAACGGGTTACTGTCATTCCACTTAATCTCCGCACCCAATAAAAGCTTTTTAATTCTTTCGGGCACAGCTATACCCTTCGACTTTCCGTAAATTGTTTTGAACTCATCTTTCATTGGTGCGTTCATTTTTTATCTTCCAGTAAATCGCCAAAAAACACGCCCTGCTTTGAAAAATGCCTATCTATGGATTCGGTGTATTCGCACCCCGGCTTACGCTTAAGATTTCTCGTAACAGGAAAGCCGTCAACGCCAAACGATTTACTTTGCATCAATTTAATTTGAGCCTCCCAGTTGTGCATCGCGGGGCTTGCCAAAACAATCAAATTCCATGTGTTTCTAAATTCTTCATCGTAGGCGCAAGCTATGGGCACCCCACAGCGTAATTTGCAGTAGGCGCGCCAGTAGGCCATGTCCTCAGCGGTTCCTGTCCCTAGCGTTTGGCTAATGCGCTTGTACATAGCAAACCAAAGAGCATTCATATCAAGCGTGCGATCACGCCCGAAGCGCAACGTAACAATCACGTATTTGTACTGATTCCAAAGCGACCAAAGAACCGGAATAAATTCAGTGACGGCAGATAATCGATTCAACACAAATTTTTCAGAGCTCATACCACCAATCACTCATAATTTTTAATCACCTTTATCTGCTAATGATTTTGCTAATATTCAGCGCAACCTTCAGCGCAACCTCACGGCTTTTTTCAAATGCTCGCCCAGGCAACACGTAGGCATTGTGTCGCTCACTAAAATAAATAATAGGCCTATTTTGGCCATTAACAATATCGTTTTTGTGTGAGGCTGACCTGTCGTCAGAAAATTTGTGTTTTGATATTTCACCATCAGCGTATTTAGGCATCGTTTCTCACCAGTTTTTTTATGGCTTTATATTTTTCGGCAATTGCATTATTAAGCGCTGGCATATCAAAGTGAGTCTTGCAATGTTTCGCCATGTACGCCGCCCGATTTTCTTTTTTATCAATCTTTACTAAGTCAGAAACAAAAAAGTCGGCGTCTGAATTAATTTTCAAAAACTTGCCTTCGCCAAAATACCTGCCGCCCGGGGCATAGCATTTATCGCAAAGCATTAGGTGGGTTAAGTAATCCTGATTCACACACCACCCCATTGATCAGCCATCGCATTAGCTATGCCCTGATACGTGTAGCTGCGAAGCTTCCATCGATCATCTGACGGGCTTAGTTTGTTTTGCCCGCTGTCACACTGATTCGCCCAACGCTTTTTCCCGTTGATGATTCGTGGCTCCACAATTTCAGTGGCTATTAGCGGCGCAAGCCCTTTCAGCCACAAACATGTTTTTTTGCTTGCATCATCACCAAATTGCCACGGGTTAATGATTTGATCAGGCTTTCTAATTCGTGACGAAATAACGCTGACAGGATTTTCCAATGCTATTTTTTCGATAGGAGCATTAAGTAAAAAATCAACAAACATCAAAGCATCCTCCGTAAGTTGTGGGTCGCGGAACCCGCGTGTAGTCCAATGGATTCCGCTCACAGATAAATAAGTGCATGGGGGGTGAGCTATCATCAAATCCCATCCCCCATCAATTACATCTCTAACATCACCTTGGTAATGGTTGCCGGGTGAATCTGATGGCAACAGATCACAACTTATTGCGTCATGACCGCGTGCAATAAAAGCATCACGCACACGTCCAGAATATTCGCAGGCAACTAATACTTTCATTGCTAACTCACTCTCAAACAATTTACGCTACGCCCCGTTGCGCTATCTTTCTTGCAGCCTGACTCGATATTGCCACATCAATCAAAAGCTCGTTAACTCGACCGCAAACGGTTTGCAGCGGAATGTTAGGTATTGTTCTGCCCTTGTGATCAACATAAAAACCCATTCCGGCGGAAATATCCGCCCGAGAGCAATTCGGGTTCTTGCGAATAAAATTCAATATTTGCAAACGCTTGGTTGATCTTGCGCCGGACTCTTCAAGAGATATAAACGCTGCTTTGCTAGTATTTCTTACGGTCATATAAAGGCCCCTTAAAATCACTCAAGAAATTCATACTTAATTAAATTGCTAGCGTTTTCGTTTTCATTTTCTGTTCTGTAGCTGTAATGCCCTTCAGGCATGGGCTCTACATCTTCATCAATAATTTCTAATTCAGAGTTGCACATCGTTATCCCAGTGAGTCAGTAGTTCCGGGTGATCCGCAACGTTGCCGATAATTTCCACGAATACATCGCTAGACGGGAGTGAAGCCTGTCTTATCAAGAATATTTTGGAGTAAATCAAATTCTCTCCAAGCGCAAAAAGCTCTTCAAAACAACTAAACTTAACAGCTAAAGATTCACCGCTCTGAACAACGGCACCCCTCAGAACCCGACCGAAATCGCTGTGAAAAGTCTCCACGATGTCGCCAACACTAAGAGCCACTGCTACTGGTTCCAGCTGAGCTAAAGCAGCATCGCTTTTAACCATCGCTAGCGCCATTGCAGGAGTTTCGTCATCTTGTAAAAAATCGAAGAATTGCTGTATTGCAAATCCTGGGTTTATAAAATTGCCAGACTTAATCAGCTCTGCCAGCTCGTCGCAAACCTCTGTATAGTCTTTGCTCATGTCACATCCTCAGAATTAAATTTATAGAAAGTAAAATTACAACACCATCAGAATACGTTTTGCCTTTAATTCTTCACACATTGCATTTTCTCATTTACGATTTATTTAAAATTAACTTTGCTTTTTCGAGCGCTGCGACTGATTGCGAATTATTTACTTCAGGTTCGGCGGGTTTTTCGTCAAACATTGAATGCAGGTTTTTGAATATATTTTCAACATTGTTTTTTTCTTCTGGCGATAGATCTTTTGCAAATGTGCTAGAAGCAATCAAATTCGTGTTTTGAGGAACTGGCTTGACTTCATTCGCAAGCACTCTGTCAAGCTCGTAATGCCACCGTGAGCGCACATCACGATAAATCAAATCCAGATCACGACCCATCGCAATAGCTGCCCAATAAATTGCGGGGTTGCTCCACGTATCTTTTCCAAAACATTGAATGATTACACCATCGATGCATTTCACTGTTGGACTACGGCGGATACCCATTTGAATTACAGCTTCGAAAAAAGCTTTGTCGTAGTCAATCGGCGCTCTGCAAAGCTGTAAAAATTCTGGCAACGTTGGCGGGAACTGGTGAGAATTTCTGCAGGCACGAATACCGTTCATCACTTCGTCGAAAGTTATGCGCTCTTCGCTGAACGCTTCTGCCCATGCCTCGCGCCAGTTTTCAATGTTCGTGACTGATGCAAAGTTCTTTGTCCATAGGCTTGGGTACATGCCATCCAAACGATTAAACAAACGATCCATAGCGCTAATGCCATCGGATTTCTTTTGTAGCCAGATTTCAATTTGCATGACCAAGAGCCTCGAATTTAGAATTTACTTGCGAGTGAACAACGCCAACGATTTCGCTTGGCTGGCTTCGATTGCCGTTGACGTATGCCAGCGGATCGAATTTGGTTTGGTTAGCCGTTGGGGGCTTGGGCATGGAATTGATTTTCAAAAACTGGTCGATGTGTTTTGCGTCTCGAAGTATTAATTCGATGTCGTCGTAAACCGTCGTGTTCTTGCCGTCAGCGCCCATGTGATACGGAGATTTTGCGCAGCCAGTGATTGCTTGAATCAATTCGGATTCTGTGTAGCCAAGTTTTAGCGCGGATCGAATGAGTTTTTTTCGTTTGTCGTCAAGCTTGGCTTTCGGGTGGTTTAAAATATTTTTCCAGTGATTGAAAATTCCATGGACCGGCAAAAGTTCGGGAGTCGCTTGCGACGAAGTCTTTTTCTTTTCTTGGTTTATGGTTACTGGTTTCTGGTTACTGGTTACTGGTTTCTGGTTAGTTGAATTCTGTTGCAGCAACTCATCAACAGAATTCAACACCCGTTCAACGTCTGTTGACTGCCCGCTTAACAATTGCTGCTTTTTTAGTGCTCTTGCTGCTGCTGACGCCCTTCCAGCCTTCGCTTTTGAGCCAGAGTTCGATTTATATTTTTCAATCTCTTCTTCGCAGCGGTCGTGAAAGTACCCTGTTGATGTTTGTGTAAAGAACTCGTTCAACACCTGCTCAACAGCTGTTACTTCCTGTTCATCGCGTGCTGCAAGTTTTCTGCAAATGAAATTAACTTCTTTAGGCAGGCAGCATTCAGTTTCATAGTAGAGCTCAATCAAATCTCTATAGATTCCACGCTCTAGCCGAGTTAAGTGGCGAGTGGCATTGTTGAAATCACGCATGTGGTGATAATACGACTTCATAACAAAACCTTTAAAGGGGTCTATAAAAAATCAACAAAAGCCCCTCTCAGGGGCCTACGGTTCTACTACCAAAAACAAAATAAATCCGCTTTAATGCATAACAAGCTGAGCGGATTTTTCGGCGGTTAACTGCTCTTGTTGATAGAGAAATGCATCCACTTCTTTAAATACAATTTCTCTAACAACAACAGCTTTTTCGCCGCCGTGAATATCCATAAACTTTTGCAGTCGTTCAGCCTCGTAATCGTTTAGCCTGACTTTGAAATCGTGCAATCGTTTAAAACTTTTATTCGTGTACATAGTCCATCCCTCCGTGGGGGTTTGGGTTGTTGTGGGTTAATTTTCCAGCGCTCGCTTTTTTGCTCCAACAATCTTCTCTACCCGTAGGGCAAGAGTTCCATCGGCGTGTTTTATAACAAATGCTGAACGACGGTTTCTAAGTAGGCGGCTTATTTCTGTTTGGTGGCAACCAACCAGCTTCGCCAGCCCCGCTTGAGTTAGGCCGCTCGATAGATATATAGCTAAAGGTGTTTCTGTCATTTAAGAAATCTCCGAATAGACGGCTAATAATACATTTTGTATTGTATCGAAGTCAACAACTTTAATACATTTTGTACTTGTCACATTATACCCGCATAGCGATAATCACTAGATGACTGAAAAAGAGCTCACAAAAGAAGACAAGGCTGACGCGGCCAGATTAAAAAAAATTCTGGAAGATAGCGGCATGACTCAAGAAGAGGCAGGCGATGGGCTGGGAATAACCCAAGGCATGGTTGGGCACATGGTAAATGGAAGAAGGAAAATCCACCTTGATGCTGCGATAGATTTCAGCATACTGTTAAGAGTTACTGTTGGTTCGTTTAGCCCGTCAAGCCAAATCCGGATTAATTCAGCCTACAATTCTCCTGCCGGAGGAAACCTGGCCCCCATCATTGAAATATTACAAAAGCTTGACGGAAGCGACCTGTCTCTTGCTGCTGACTTGCTGAGAACCGTTGTTAATCAAAAGATCGGCTCTTTGAAGGTCGTCAAGTAAAGACTGAAGCACAAAGAGACTTTCAATAGGCAATTGTTCAAATTCTTTGATCAGCTGTTCTTTCGTTATTGTTTGTCTCACGTTGACCCTTTAATTCGAAACCAATGCCAAGCACGGCACCCTTTGAGAAAGTACTATGTGGCACTATCTGTACATTGACGATCCAAAAAAGCACCCAAAAATTTCTGAAGACTTTATGGATAAGGTTTTTTGGTGTAATGCCACTGAATCACACACTGATGCCGCTGTTTTTTCTCGTTTTGATTCCCAAACTGGCGGCGCGCACTATCACTTCACACCAAAAGCGACAGCAGTGGCCGTGAAATATGGCGCAACCAGCTGCGATCAGCCGCTAAGAGAAAATCTCGGCAAGCTTTTGTCTGGTGAGTTCTCCATTGTTGATCGCCTGTATTAGCTGGCCCTGAATGCCATCTAGCTTAGCCGCGATGTAATTACACATTATTGCGCCCTCAGCAAAGCCTGTAGCAGTGCCATTTCCAAAGATTTGATATTCGTGACCGCCAGGCTCGATGATTTTAAAAAATGGTTTAGATATTTCTTTTTCAAGAGCCGGACTTTGGTTTTTTTTAACTACGCCCATTTCCAGCAGCTCTTTTATAGTTATATGGCGCCCTAACGGGTCCGAGTAATCGCTCATAAAAATCTCCGAAATCAAAAGTTAGAGTCTATCGCGTCAATCTACATCTATATTTTAAGAATTAGTACGGACGGTCGGCAGGTTCTCGCGGAAGAGATTGCCCGTACCATGCTGCCCCGATAATAAATAATCGAGTTCCGCCTTTGATGCGCCGAATTTACGCCCGGCAATTAAATACGTAAATAACTTTTTTCAATAGTTACCAATTTGATGTCGCGCTTATAAATTTAAGCGACAGCGCTAAAGGATAAGCCAAGTAGCAAAACTAATTGGAAGAAAATTATTGGCCAAGCTGAGGGGGAAGTCGTCCGATGCTATCAATCTGATTCGGATAGCCCGATATTGAAGGATAAAAAATACTATAAGCCCGGGAAAAACATCAACAATAAAATTAAATAAGAAATTAATCTAAATGTGTCTCAACGCACTATACTTGAGGTATAGTAATATTCAAATAGATGCGTATAATTCTGTCCGCCTTGAAGGGGCCCTTTTGAGTGGGAGTGACGCGATGAGACCTAAAGACTTAATACTGAGATGCTATGTCGAACAGCAGGGCAACTTATACGTAGCCGTATGTATTGATCTTTGCCTTGCTGACCAAGATCATGACCCAAAGATAGCCGTTAAAAGGCTGCATGCGCAAATGGTTGACCACATAAAAGAAGCATTTAAGGAGACTCGTTTTACCGAGCAACTTTTGTCAAGAAAGTCACCAATGGCTTATATTTTCAAGTATCACTGGATACGCATTAAAACCACCGTCATTAGTAAAGTCATATCAACGGCTCAAGGAACTGAAAAAGTTTTCTATGAGGCTATGCCGCTAAGACTCGCTTAATCCATGCTAGGCAAACCGCAGCTTGAGGCTGCAGATATTGAGCGTGGTTTAAAAGCAGCAGGATTTATTCAACAACCAAAGACCGGAACCTCTCACGTTCAGTGGGTTTACAAAAAGAAAAATATTTATTATAGAGTTACGATTTCCGCGCATCTTGCCCCGTTTAGTCATGATCTAATCCGGCATATGTCTAATCAGGCAGGCATGAGCGTTAATGAATTTTATGAGCTTTGCAGCAAGGAAGGCAGCAAAAAAGCCAAGCGTGGAACATTAGAATGGCTGTCCAGAATATTTGACTAACAGATAACTCATAAATCAGCACTCCCCCAACCCGCTCCGGCGGGTTTTTTATTGCCCTCCCCATTAATGCGGCGTAACTCTGGCCACCAAGCGCCTATCTTTTTGCCCAACGATTGTATCCGCTATTACACCGGGGTCATCGCAGTAGATAAGCGCATCGGCGCTAACCCCTAGCGCCCCCACTATTGTTGCAAACTCGCTCAAACTGAGCTTCGCCTTCCCTGCTTCAATTTGCCTATAGCGCCTTACTGTAATAAAGAAACCTTTCGCTCTTGCGTTGCTGCAAAACTCCGTCTGATTAAAGCCGGTTCTCTCGCGCAATTCTTTAAGCCTCGCGTGATAACTCATAACCCCCCCCAAATCGTTCAAATTGTGCGCATTATACGGCGCGAATGGCGCTTAAACATACATATAATAAAATATAATATTAAAGCAAAAATATAGTCATTCTTAGAATATAAGAAAAATAGTGAATTATTTTATCAATTAAATACATTTTGTATTGCGATAGTATAATACATTATGTATTATTACCCACATCAACAACGAAACACGAACCGGGGAAGAAGATGAAAACGCAAATATTTAAATGCCACTACGAGTTCTACAGCCGAGAAGATAAAACGCTAAACGGAGTTAGCCAGGAATTCGCTGACGCAAATCCGGATTTTGAAGCGGATAACGAAACCAATAAGGGCTGCTGGAATTGCAGTGGTTGCAGTGATTGCAGTGATTGCAGTCGTTGCAGTGATTGCCGTCGTTGCAGTGGTTGCCGTGGTTGCAGTGATTGCCGTGGTTGCAGTCGTTGCAGTGATTGCAGTGATTGCCGTGGTTGCCGTGGTTGCAGTGGTTGCAGTGGTTGCAGTGATTGCAGTCGTTGCAGTGATTGCAGTCGTTGCCGTGGTTGCCGTGGTTGCCGTGGTTGCAGTGATTGCAGTGATTGCCGTGGACTTAAGTACAAAAAGAATTTGCAAAACGTTAAAGCTGAAAACGCAATGTTGAATATTCCGAAAATCGAAAACATTCATCAGCGTGTTTTAGATGCCGTTAGCGCAACAGACGATTCGCTAGATATGTCGACATGGCACACCTGCGAAACAACTCATTGCCGCGCTGGATGGGTAGTGTTTTTATCAGGCGAACAAGGAAAGGCGCTTGAAGAACAAACGAGTCCGGATTTCGCAGCAATGATGATCTATAAAAATTCGTCTGACATTCGCGTTTCGCCAGTGAGATTTTTCGAAGATAACGAAACTGCGATGAATGACATGAAGCGTTGCGCCGAACTAGAAAAGGCTGGTGAATAAAATGAATCAGTGCGCAGTTACCCTAGATTTAAACGAATACTTCAGCACCACTGAGGCTAATGAGAGCTCTTTTGCATACACGAAAGCCGACAAACAGGCCGAGGTGATTGAATTTGCAGATCGCTTAATTAAGGGTGTGCCGGTTCGCGTTGTTAAGTATTGGGCAACGCACAGCCTTTTAACGTGGGCTGATGTTGTTGACGAAGTTATTAACGACGAAAAATTTGAAGAGCTTTCTAGGGCTGCATGTAACGGCAACGGCGATGCGCTTACAGACCTTTATCGCCGCACAACGCAACGAATGATTGCGATCGCTCTTTTCGACGAATCTACCGCTGACGACTTGGGGTTTTTATCATGCTGAAAATACTTTTATGGCTTAGCGCTTCGGTAGCCTGTTTAGGTTTAATTTTCTCAGGCTACTTTTTTATTCGGTACGAAATACCCTTGCACGTCACGCTTGTACATTTGGCTTGGGTACTTTTTTATTTTCTATTCGCATCAATACTTATGGTGGCCTTGATCGCCGGAATGATTGAATCGATTTTCACGCTTGGCCGATTAAAAAAACGTAGGTGCAAATACGGTCGCGTTAAGAGCGGTAGCGTAATAACTTTTTAATTAATTTTTAACTTTGGAGGCCTTGCAATGAACGACTGGTGGATACGCTTACAGTGTAGAACTCAATACCGCGAAGAAGGCTCTACAAATCCGCCAAAGAGTTTGAATGGTGATGATTTGAAAGTGTGGCGCGATGAAGAACGAAAAATTGCTCAAGAAGAAATGCGAAGCGCGGGAGCTTACTGATGAATGTATTTATTGATATAGAAACGGTTCCAGATCAGCGCGAAGGCGCGTTTGAATCCTTTCTTAATTATGACAATGTGAAATGTCCTTTCACTACAAAAACGCAAATTGGTGAAGATTTAAATATGCAGCCCGAAGAATATAAATTCATTGGCGCTGATGACTTCAAACTTATGTGGGTTAATAAAAAAGGCTCTGAACAAGCGGTGATTCAAGCCGAACAGGAATACAGAAAGACTTCCTTTGATGGTGCTAGAGGTGAAATTATTTCTATTGCCTTTGCTGTTGAAGATAGTGAAGTCGTGACTTACAAACGTGACGGAATCACTGAAAGTGAATTAATTAGCGGCGCTTTTGAGCACCTTAGAAGTGAGCTTGGCGGTAAATCACCTTGGTTTATTGGTCATAATATTGGCGGATTTGATCTTAAATTTTTGTTTCAGCGCTGCGTAATAAATCGCATTGATCCAAAAGTTGATTTAAAACAATGGGGTCGTCACGCGGCAAATTATTACGACACTATGCAAGCGTGGGCAGGGTTTGGGAATCGTATATCGCAGGACAATTTATGTAAGGCTTTAGGTATCGAGGGCAAACCTTGCGACATTTCAGGCGCTAATGTTTGGGATCATTACAAAGCAGGGAATATAGCGCGGATTGCTGAGTACAACGCACAGGATGTTGAAACGGTAAGGAAGATTTACGCGAGATTAAATTTCCAAAGCTAAAACATATATTGACATACACCAACATACGAGAGCACACAAAATGGGAACTCCAGTTTTAATAATCGGCGAATCAGGCAACGGAAAATCTACTTCGTTGCGCAATTTAAATCCTGATGATTGCATATTGATTCAGTCAGTGAGAAAACCACTTCCGTTTAGAAATGAGTGGAAGCCTTGGGATAATGCGAAGAAGTCTGGAAGCATTGTTGTTTCTGATAATTCCAAAACCATATGTGAAGCAATTACATATTTCCCAAGTGTAGGACGCAAAATTATCATCATTGATGATTACCAGTACACCATGGCAAACGAATTCTTAAGGCGCTCAGGAGAGACTGGATTCCAAAAATTTACAGATATGGCAAAGCATGCGTGGGATATTGTTATGTGCGCCCTATCCGCTCCAAGTGATGTAATTATTTATGTGTTAGCTCACTCGCAAACAGATGAGCGTGGAATTACTCGCTGCAAAACAATCGGCAAATTGCTGGACGAAAAAATCACATTGGAAGGCCTATTCACAATTGTGATGAAGTCGCAGCGCAGAGATGGGAAGTATTTCTTTGCTACACAAAATGACGGTTACGACACCATCAAAACTCCAATGGGAATGTTTGAAGGCGAAACAATCGACAACGATTTAAATTATGTAACACAAACCATTAAATCCTACTACGGAGTTTAACAATGAACGCACCTATTGTAATGACATACAGCAACGAATTAGCAGCTAAAGCAGGCGGCGGAGATTTTCTAACTGAAGGCGGGGCGCATACTTGTGTTATCACCCAAGCGAAATACGTAACCGCCGGAACTGGCTCAGCTGGCGTTGAGTTTTCCTTAGAAACCGAAGGCGGACAAAAGGCCAACTTCATTAATATTTACTACGCAAAAAAGGCAGTCGCTGGAGCCGCCCAAGGAGAGGCAATTAAGGGTGGGCAAAGTATTCTGCACGCAATGATGGGTGTGTTGCGCTTGAATCAAATGACCGCGATCAGGGGAGCGGATGGATTTGTCTGCCCTGAATTTGCGGGGAAAAAAATCGGATTATTTTTGCAAAAGAAACTAACAACAAAATCTAACGGGAATGATAGTTATGGTTTCGAAATAATTGTACCGTACAACCCTATTGATTTAAAAACTATGCGCGAAATTCTCGACAATAAACCAGCCCAAACCATTGATCGCATAAGCAAGTCTTATAAAGATCGTGATGAGCGTCAACCGTTAAAAACAGCTAGCGGATCAGATAATTTTGGCGCATCAACAGCAAGCTCTGATGGTGGCGGCTACTACGATAATGATCCAGGATTTCAAGGTTGATGGTGACGCAAATCCAAAAATATAAGGCGGCTTAACATGTCAAAACAAGCGTGGGTTGGGTTAACAATTTTAATAATCGTAATGGCTGGCATAAACGGATATTTGATGAACATTTACAAGCTTTATCATTGCGACTTTTCAGCGCCGTATAGGGCTGAAGCCCTAAGAGTGGTAGGGGTAATAACACCGCTCGGGATGGTTTTAGGATACTTGGATTTGGAGGAGTAGTTATGTTTAACAATCAGGTAAGAAAGCCAAAGCCTCGCGACGGCCTTCGGCAAAATTTCAAAAAAAGAGCTAACGGTCTTTTTATAATGTCAATCGCATCAACTGATTATTTCGATGCTCAATATACGGCTGAGGAATTAAATTCACCGGATGTTATTGCACTACGCGACAGACGGAGACTAAAGCAAGGGTTGCCGCCCGCAACATATTAAGCTTGAACCAAAACCATTTATATAACAACCACCGGAGAGAAAAAATGTCAACAGATATAGCAGAATTTTTAGGAGAGTTGGGGGCCGGAGTATTCGAGGAAAAGCTAACTCGCACACTCAGTGAAACCGCAATAGCGGCAATGCAATACAACAAAGTTGGCGAAATCACGCTGAAATTTAAGATAACGCCAATCAATCAAAGCCAAGTAAAGATTGTGCATACCATCGTTAACAAGGCCCCAACAATGAACGGCGAAAAGGCCGAGAAAAACAGCACCGACACGCATATGTATGTTGGCGAAAAAGGGAAGATGAGTTTATTCCCTGAAAACCAAACGCAGATGTTTACTAAAACCGGCACAACCGCCACAAATAAAGGTTAATCGCAATGTTTGACAAACAAGCAATAGAAAAGTTACAGGAAAATGCAGCCATCAAAAGCCTTAATAGCATTGTTGATGACTGCGAACTGAGCAGAAATGTAGTTCTTGCTCCACAAGAATTTACCCTGCACGATCTTGAAAAATTTAGCGTTAACCGCTCACGTTTTCGCGGCAATGTAACCACTAGCAGCATTGAGTCATTTGCTGCTTATTCCGCTACGCATGCCGCTGATGGTGCGGCGGTATTTATTGACGCCAACACCATGAAAGCAAAACTTTTCATTGACATAGGCAACAAGGAGCGTCCTGGGCACTGCGAACACACTGCATCAATCACTCTTGAAAAAACCGCTGCTTATGTGGAGCTGTTAAAAATTGTAGGTGAGCGTAAAAGCCAAAAAGAAATAGCCGAATTCATCGAAGATTGGCGCGCAAACCTAAGGGCGTGGACGGAAGAGGATGACAACGGCTTCCAATCGCAAATCACCATTGTTAAAGCTTTGCACGCAGTGCGTAAAATCACTATCGAGGCCAAGTCAGCCAGCGATAGCGAGGTGAGAAACTTCGGATCAACAAGCACGTCGATGGATAGCATTGATGTAAAAAGCGCAGACATGCCACCAGCCTTTTTCCACTTTACATGCGAGCCTTACGCCGGTCTCGCAAGTAGAGAGTTTATTCTTAGGTTAAGCGTAATCACTGACAAATCGCCAGCCCTTGTTTTGCGAATAGTAAAAGCTGAAGAACACAAAGAGGAAATGGCGAAAGAGTTTCAAAATATTATTGAGTCATCTATTAGCGAAGAAATTAAAAGCTATGTAGGTAATTTTACTTCGTAACGTTTCTCGCGGGTAGCTCATCCGCTGGCCGTAAACGCACCCACGCTGAAAGGCTCCAAGTGCGCCGAGGTAATGAGTTAGGCAGAGGTGGAAAACTCTCATAGCGGTCTTGATTACCGTGCCGATTCGAGCAGTTCTTAATGACTGAAATTTTCAAGGCGAATTCTTGCAGCATCCGTGCTGCAACGACTTGTTAAGTGAGGTTGACGAAGTGAGTAAGTTAAGCGAAAGAATTTTAAGTATGACACCGCGTGAAATTGAAGATGCAGAATGGAAGATTGTTCGCGAGATTTTGTTGGCTGCAAAGGCGGGATTTAAAGAGGCTGGCCTTGGCAACCAAAGCTGGCTAGACGGTGCTATTGGTATAGCTGAAAGCAGGGCTAAGCGCAGCACTTAACGCTTGGATAAACGCGCAACGCTTGCGTTGTCCGTTTCATACACTGGTTAAATTGGCCGAACAATTAAAATTCTCAGATATGAGCAATTTATTAATTTTAAAGAGATGTTGACATGAACGAACCGCAACGCTACGCAGATTACCGCTCTATTTTGCGCATGGTTTTAATTAAATCTTTTAGCAAATCTTTATCGCTTTCCGTTAAAAATTCGCGTGACTCAGTCTCGGCAAGCAAGCCTTTTTCAAGCAAAAAAAGTATTTCAGCATTGATTGATCGGCCTGATGAATCTGACGATTCTTGTATTTTTTCGTGAGTTTCTTTCGGTAAGCGCAACTGAAGCTTTACGGGGCCTGTTTTAAGAGCCATAAATAAACCTTGCACCTATTTAGGTGTATATGCTATAAATTAACACACCTGTTTAGGTGCATTAGGAGTTGTAATGGAAAGTGTTATTAAATTACAAGTGCGCGTTCCAGCTGATTTACACGCTTGGCTTATGTCTCAGTCAAAAAATTGCGATAGATCACTAAATGGGCAAATCTTGCATTTTCTTAAAAAAGAAATGCAGGTTCAATCACAACAAAAACAAAACCCCGCGCCCTAATGCTTGGCGGCTCAGGAGCGGGGTTTACCAATCAATGAGGATTTATCATGATAAGTGCTGATTATGCTACA
>JAYWHF010000706.1:0-2098 GCA_043777855.1 Gammaproteobacteria bacterium
TAAGTGGTTTTGGCATGAGGCCTCCGATGAATTAGGGAGGCTGAATTTTGGTGGGTATTGGGTGAATTGGCTAGAGGGTGGTTTGTTGATCGCTTACGAACAAAAAGGCTTTTTGTGGGAGAGAGTGAAACGTAAGATGGCCAGAGTTCCTTACAATGGCTATCTAGAAATTTGGCTCCAAAGAGTTACGCAACCTTTAAATATACATTTTTCGAGCAATGAAGCAATTTGCAAAATAGTGAATGGTGAAGAAGCAGTTTTATGGGAAAACTCTTGGATTGCCAGTATTGACTTAAAAGATGCTTTAAATGTTTCTCGCATAGTCGTCGCTTCACCAGCTAACTCTGAAGAAGTTATTCAGCCAGAAGAAATTGAATTATTTACCCAAAATGCGAATTCGTACTAGTAATAACCAAGTTAAGATCTATACGTTTTTTGCATCATATGGGTCGTAGTGAATTATCTTTGATCAATTTGAGTATTTATTTAACATCATATGGGTCGTAGTGAATTATCTTTGATCAATTTGAGTATTTATTTAATGTCCGTTTCTAGCCGATTATCGACATTGAAGAATTAAAAAAACACTTTTCATTAAAAAACTTTTTAGCTTTATAGTACGAATTATTTGGCTTTCGTAGGCACACATAAACGTACAAAAAATTTATTTATGGACTTTTGTCAACTTTGGTTTTTGTTCGTGTATGGTGTGAGCACACCGTTATTGCGAACGTAACACTGAATAGCCTAACGCACTAAAATAACTATGACAAAGTACCCACTATGACTAAAAAGTACCAGCCGCCCTTCAGCCTAACCAACGAACACATTGACTGGGTATCGCGGATCAGCGAACAGATAGGTTTGCTCAAAAGCAGCCACAGTTTTCTTACGCCGCAATTACGGCGCGGTAACCGTATTCGCACCATTCAAGCCTCGCTCGCTATTGAGCAAAACACCCTCAGCATTGAACAAGTAACCGCCGTGATTGAAGGCAAGCCGGTGCTGGGTTTACCTCATGAAATTCAGGAGGTACGCAACGCTTTTGCTGCCTATGAAAAACTACAAGATTTTAATCCCTGTGTGGCTGACGATTTACTCAAAGCTCATGGCCAGTTGCTCTATGCGTTAGCTGACGATGCAGGCAAATGGCGCGAAACAGGTGTGGCTATTTATAATTCCGGTGAACTTATGCATATGCCGCCACCTGCAAGCCAAGTGCCGCGCTTGATGGATGATCTCTTCGCGTGGTTAAGCCAAAGCAATTTTCATCCTCTGTTAACCAGTTGTTTATTCCACTATGAATTTGAATTTATTCACCCTTTTAGTGATGGCAATGGCCGCATGGGGCGCCTGTGGCAAACGCTCATACTCACTCAGTGGCGGCCCGAGCTGGCCTATCTTCCGGTAGAAACGGTCATTGAAGATCGTCAAGCCGAATATTATCAAGCACTGCGTGAGGCAGATAAATTGGCAGACTCTGCACCCTTTGTGAGTTTTATGCTGGAAGCCATAGATTCGGCACTGTCAAATACCTTAGGAAAAAGTTCGGGGAAAAGTTCGGGGAAAAGTTCGGGGAAAACTCTTGAGCTTATTCGGAGCAATCCGTATATCAGCGCACCGGAGATTGCAGAACACCTAGGAATCTCTGTGCGAGCAGTGGAAAAACAACTCGCCAACCTTAAAGCCGCTGGCAAGCTGAGCCGTATTGGTGGTGCAAAAGGTGGGCATTGGCAAGTGATGTCCACAGATGGAAATCTGGGGTCAGGAAATCTCGAGTAACGTTAAACGACCGTCCGCTTTTGGCCGAAGCCTGACATTCACATATCACAAGTTCCCTTAGCCAAAGCTGATAATAAACACGGTGATTAGAATTCACAATTTTTCTTTTTTTACAAAAAATATTTGGCGAATTACCGCTGTATTTAAAAACTTTTTTTAAACGAAAAAAGTTGCTCTTTAAAAAATCGATTCTATAACGCTAATCACGCCATCTAGCGGGCGCGCGGTGCCTGCATACTTGGGGCGACAAGGGCATTTATGACTACCGTTTTGAGTGGGACACCGCGAACAACCGCACCCTATCAACCGACAGCCG
>JAYWHF010000707.1:0-5806 GCA_043777855.1 Gammaproteobacteria bacterium
TTCTCTCATCGCCCAGAGTATTTTGTAACTGAACTTCAAGAAGGCTGGCAATCACTCTGTTATCTGTTGTTTTTCCAAATGCATCGCTGAGCCCATCAACCGTGATGAGCGCTTCACGCAGCATGGGTCGCGCTAAATCCTTATCAATTTTCGCCAGAAGAATGGTAGAACGTGCAAAATTTTTGTGTATCTCCACATTATTGAAACAAGAGTTTTCACCCAGCATCACAGCATTCCGATATGCCTCAGCTGCAACCAATGTGTCGTTGTTTCTTGTCGCCACATCGCCCAGAGCCTGTTGGCGTAGTATCGATAGCGGAGAAATTTCCAAGGCTTTCTGTAGAGTTTTTTGCTGCGCATGAGAGTCGCCACTTTGCCGATAAACGTCAACCAAAACATCATAGGCTTTTAAGTACATAGGGCTAAATTGAATTACATCGTTCAACCAGGTTTGCGCCGCCACCAAATCTCCTTGCGCTTTTTTGATTTTGGCCATGCCCAACATCGCCCAATCTAGTTGCCGTATGTCCAATATGTCCCCATAGAGTTGTTCCGCATCACTCAAGCGCCTGTTTGCCAACAACACTCGCCCCAATAATTTCTGGCAGTGGTGGCCGTAACGCTTGCCGCCGCTGATCTCGCGGCGGCACAGCTCAATGGCCAGATCAATATTCAGCTCTTTCAAGGCCTGATAAATAGGCGCCAGCATTAATCGCTGCGTCAACAGGCGGTGCAAGCGCCGCTCAAGAATCTGGGGAGTGATGGGCTTGGTAAGATAATCGTCGGGCTCATAATCGAACGCCGCCATAATGACATTTTTGTTTGTTTCGGCAGAAATCAGCACAAACATCGTATCCCTGTTGTAGTTCGGTGTATGGCGCAAAGTTTCCAAAACCTGCTGTCCAGATTTGCCCTGCCCTAATATCTGATCACATAAAATAATATCGTAAACCTTGGTTTCGCAAAGGCGTAGCGCAATACGGTCCGATGCCGCCACTTCAATATTTAACACCCCCAGTTCCACCAGCATAGCCGTCAGCATACTGCGAAAATTATCGAAGTCATCAACGATCAAAACCTGCATTTTTTCGTAACGAACATCAGGCATAAACGGTATTACTCTATTTTTATACGCGCTCACCACGTTCAATGGTGAAGCCCAGAACAACCTCCGACATAAACCCAAGCACAAGGCTAACAAAATGTAGGGCACGCAGCCTAGATCTTAGTTAGTAGAATAGCTCAAACCCGCGTTACCGCTGGCATTTGTGACAATGGCGTCGTGCCTCCTTATTGGTAATCTTTCTGTCATAATGCCGCCCACTTCAACTTAGGCGGATTTCCCTATGCTAGATATGTTCACTGGACTCAGCTTTGCTTTAGGCGCCGGCCTTTTTTTAGCATTAGTTTTTGTACTCGCCTACGAATTCATCAATGGCTTTCACGATACTGCCAATGCCGTAGCCACGGTAATCCACACCAAAGCCATGTCGCCCCATGTGGCGGTGGTGGCGTCTGGCGTGTTCAATTTTTTAGGGGTGATATTTGGTGGGCTCGGCGTGGCTTACGCGATTGTGCATTTACTCCCCATGGATTTGCTGCTCAATATTAGCTCTACACATGGCATGGTCATGGTGTTTTCGCTGCTCTGTGCCGCCATACTTTGGAACCTCGGTACTTGGTATCTTGCCATCCCCGCGTCTAGTTCACACACCTTGATAGGTTCATTATTCGGTGTGTGCTTGGCCAATGCTTATATCACTAACATCCCTATCAGTGAAGGAGTGAACATCAAGAAAGCGACCGAGATCATTCTGTCGCTACTGATTTCGCCCACCATTGGTTTCGCCGTCGCCGCGTTACTGTTTTTGCTGCTGAAACGCTTCTTCACCGGCCCTAAAATTCACAAAACTCCGGCCGAACGCGAAGCCATGGATGGTAAAAAACACCCCCCGTTCTGGGCTCGCGTTACGCTGATTGCCTCAGCCATGGGCTTAAGTTTTGTACATGGCTCCAATGACGGCCAAAAAGGTATTGGTCTAATTATGCTGGTGCTGATTGGCTTAACGCCAAACCAGTTTGTATTGAACCTCGATAGCTCAACTTATCAAATAGAACGCACCAAAGATGCCGCGCAGCATTTGCAAAGCCTCTACCACGAAAATCACGGCAAACTCACAACGCTAATGAATATGGACGCAGCATCAACGGATTTTTTACCCCCCATGTTCAAATGCAAAACCAAAGAAAATTTGCTCGCAATCAATACCTTGAGCAATCATTTAACAGGCATCACTGCCTATGCTGAACTGAATATGGATGAACGCCGCGATGTTCGTCGGCTCATTCTCTGTATTGACGATGGCGCCAAAAAAGTCGCCAAGAGAGACGACATTTCCAAGCAAGATAAGGATGACATTAAGCGCTTACGCAAAGATCTTACCGCCACCACGGAATACGCACCACTCTGGGTAATTATTGCGGTAGCGCTCGCGCTCGGCCTAGGCACCATGGTGGGCTGGCGCCGCATAGTCACCACCGTCGGTGAAAAAATTGGCAAAACCGGTATGACCTATTCCCAAGGCATGGCCGCCCAAGTAACCGCGGCCAGCGCCATTGGCATCGCAAGCCTGACGGGCATGCCCGTCTCCACCACCCACGTACTTTCTTCTGCCGTTGCTGGCACCATGGTCGCAAATCGCTCGGGCTTACAGTTCAGCACCATCAAAAATATTTTGATGGCTTGGGTGCTAACCTTGCCCGCTACCATCGCGCTCTCCGGCGGATTGTTTTATCTCGGAACGCGTTTTATTGGGTAAATCTCCAAACCACTTTTACAAAAAACCGAGCAACTAGGCTCGGTTTTTTGTGCAGTACACCAATCACCAATCACTAAACACTAATTCGCGCGCGGCACGTCATCGATCGGCTCCTCAGCAGCGCCTACAACAACATCCGCACGATACTTAAGCTGTAAACCCTTCAGAAAGTTACGCAAAATTTGGGTTTGGCAATTGCGATAATTTTTATGATCGGATTTACGAAAAAAAGCACTCAGCTCATGCTTGCTCACAGGGAAACTGGCTAATTGCATCATATCTAAGATATCGTCATCTTTAAAATCTAACGCAATTTTTAACTTGCGAAAAATCATATTGTTGTTCAAAAAATTCTCCGCGGCAGGTTGCGGGCCCTCTTTTTTACCGCGCCGCTTGCTGATCAAGCCATTCAAGAAAATGGCCAAATAATTATCGCTTAACGTTTTAAAATCAGGCTTATCATCCTGCTTTAACCAATCGCTCACTTGCTCACGTGTAACAGGACAATCAGCGAGTTTGAACAACGCCATCATCGTTGAATCATTAAAATCAAAAATAAAACGAATACGGCGAAAGATATCGTTATTGGTCACAAGGGCATCCTAATTAGAAAAAGCTATGGTGATGAGACGCCCAGTATACTCCAAGATTATCGCCCGAAAGATAGCGTACAGCGCCGCCGCTAGAGCGCGCCCGATTATAAAAATCTACGGCTTATAGTGCGTTAATGTTTCCCACTTAGTAACCCATTTGCTCGCCGTAATAGGGCCATCTTTTTCGATGTGATCTTTGGCCGCTTTTAAGGGCTGCGATGATGACGACAAAATTTTGTAGGCGATTGGGTAGCCTGCATATGCTGCCGTGTTACGCAGATAATCGGGCGGGTTGCCGGGCGTGACGATAATCGGATTATTGCAGACGCCATCCGGATGATCTTGTTTTGATAAAGCCCAACGCGGTTGAGTGGTTAGAAATGCAATCAATCGTTCGCGGTTATCGGTATCCGTGAGTATGTCTTCCCCTTGATTAACAGTCATCGCCAAGCTATTAAAAATAGAGCGCATACCCAGCCCTTGGTGATTTAAATCGCGGCAGGTTTCCATGGTTTGCCCAGGAAAAAATTTTGGCGTACTCCAATTTGCAGCGCCTCTACTCCCCGCCTGCGACGATTTTGGTAGCACCGGCCCAGCACCATCACTGGCGATGTAAATATAAGAACGCGTGTGCTCTTTCCAGCGACTGATCGCTTTATAAAACATGGCACGATCATCAAAAAAGATAGCGGCGGCCATATGCGCTTCAATGCGAGAATGCAACCAATTATTCGGCGCACCTTCAGAATCCTTTATCACGTCAGGCAACAATCGGTTCAGCAAACCGGTCACGGCGATCCGGTCTGAATCTTTCCATTCTGAATAGGTGTAACGCAAAATTTCCGCGGTATTGGCATACCAAGGAATGGTCCAGCCCGCTTGTAATTTTGCATTTGAGCCCGCGGGATCAAACCCGGCGAAATTTGCTGGGTTTGCCCAAGAACGAAGATACCGCAGAGCGTCATTAGAGTAGGCCTCATCACCGGACAAGTAACCCACCAGTGCCAAGGTGTATGCATCAATACCGTCTTCCACTGGCCAATTGCAGGCTACCACCGTATTAACGCCGTCTTTACTTTTGTTATATCCACCGCAATAAATAAGTTTTCCACCACCGACATTATTTTGCGCCGCGGGATTATGCAGTGTCATACCAGCTCGCGATATTTTTGCTTTAAGCCGCTCGAATTCACCCGCCCATGGTTGCGCACTTTGTTCTATTTTACTTTTGATAAAATTCAAATCATCTAAGGTCGTCATCATGCCGGGATGAAATAGATCTGTTTTAGTGCCGCCTCTCGAACTGGATGACTTGGACAGGCTGGACGCCTTGGATGAGCTTAATAAGCTAGATGACTTGGATAAACTCGATACGCTCAATGAACTGGATGAACTTAACAAACTAGATGACTTGGATAAACTCGATACGCTCAATGAACTGGGCGACCTTGATGACTTGGATGACGCTAATAAGCTTGACGAGCTGAACGAACTTAAACCGGATGAGCTGGGCAAACCAATTGAACTTGATAAGATTGGTGAAGCTGATGAACCGACTAACACGGATGAACTTAACGAACTGAATAAACTCGACGAAATTGATGCGCCGGGTAAGCTCGAACCGCTTAATGAACTAAGCGGCAAGGAGGACGCGTCAAGAGAAGACACAGTCACAAGAGAGCTCTTCGACGCCGAACTGGGTGGCAACTCACCACCAGTGGCCAGTGAACTTACCGTTTGGCTCGTTTGGCTCGTTTGGCTATTGACGCCACCAGCACTACTGCCGCCCCCACCACACGCTGAAAGCACCAAGGATAGAAAAACAATCCACATCATATGTCTATTATTCATTGTCGTTAGCGCCCGGGCCTAAGTTCTTGGGTTTCATGTTTTAAACAATGTCTGAAACAGTGTCTGGCGACATTTTAAATTAATCCTAAACGACTGAATGGGGCGGCTATCACAGAGTAAGCTTTAGGGCTCTGATGTCATTTTGAATGAAAACATGCAGCAGGGAAGACTGGCACTACCTAAGGATGCAAGAAAGACTTACACAACACCATCATAAAAAAAGGCCTAGAATTTCTTCTAAGCCTTTGAGTTCTGTGGTGCCCAGTCCCGGAATCGAACCAGGGACACGAGGATTTTCAATCCACTGCTCTACCGACTGAGCTAACCGGGCGTGTCGTTGCAGGCTGGCTGCAAGAGGCGCGTATTAAACCCGCTTGGGGGTTTTGAGTCAATACTCGCTGTGAAAAAAAGTCCTTTTTTATCAAGGGTAAATTAAACATCGAACCGATTGTGTGTTTATTGTTCAACTATCTATATCAGGTGCGCAGCTAGCTATATAAGGCGCACAACTAGGCTTTGGGCGGCGGAACATAGCCATCGGCT
>JAYWHF010000708.1:0-2092 GCA_043777855.1 Gammaproteobacteria bacterium
TAAGTGGAACATCTATGAGAGAGTTAACGCTCTGTACGCCCGACACTTTTGCCAAATCATCGCGTAGATTTTTCAGCGTACTCAATGAGTCCGCTGAAAACAAATCCGTTTTCGGCTTATAGGTCACCACCAAAAAATCACCGCGCTGATAGCGCTTATTGATTTCACGAAAGTAATCGATAGTATTGTCGTGTTCCAAGGTGAGCGCATCCGCTGATGCATCCAATTTAAAATTAGGTAGCCCAAGAATAGCCAAGGTTGTCAATGCAAACACCGTCGTTAATACGGCGAAAGGTCGCCGAATAATGACCGTATGATAAAGCGAGGAAATTTTATTTTGCATCTTGTGCAACATAAGGAGGACCTTTTCCATGATTTGGATGAATGTTATTTAGCGGGTTTACCGAGCTACACCTCGGCGGCGGCTATTATGCGACAGTCACCTATCATGTGGAAGCCAGATGGCAGAAAACCCACGCAAATCTCAGCCAGATTAGACTAGGGTGTCCGTAATCTAGGGGTGCAGACGCGACGTACAACTACTGCGGTAGGCCTCATTTTCTAAGCGTGCGCGTTCCTCATCCATGCACGAGCGCAGTGGGCTAAGAGTGCTATTTGCCGTTAAATGCGTTAAATGGGGGGATAAATCCACGAAATACACCTGAACAAACTGGTAATCAATTGCTGCAATCAACTAGGAATACCAGGAATAAACACTTCTCTAATCAACCAACAATAAAAACTTCTCTCGACCTGCGGAAAACATAGATGCTCAAACTTCATTTCAAGGATAACCGACAACCCGCATTCTGGGTAACCGAGAGATTGTATTGCATAGGATCCGCACACGATAATCAGCTCATCATTCACAATGACAAAAAGGTCGATCAACTGCACGCAAAGCTTTTTGTCGAGGACAATAAATTCCTTTTAAAAGACAACAATAGCGGCAGCGGTTGTTTCATCAACGGGCAACGCATCACGCAAAAAGAAATACTGCCCGGCGACATTATTAAACTGGGTAACACTGAATTAATCGTTTTAGATCCCCGCAGCCTGAACGACGGCAGCAACGCCGGTGATAGCGGCCCCTGGCGATTAGTCTCTGACTGCAGCTGGCTACCCGGCAAAACCTTTGTTGTGCCCACTGGAAAAAACGTCACTATGGGCCGCGGGGATAACTGCGATATCAGCATTCCCGGCACTCACTTATCACGCAGACATGCGGAGCTTTACATTGAAGGGAATCAATTGTTCATCAAAGATTTGGGTTCTGCTAACGGTACTTTTCTAAACGATCAGCCCATAGTCGATGGCCCCGCTAAAAATGGCGACCAACTGCGGCTTGATGTTTACACCTTTCGCCTTGTTGCTCCGGAATCGGAGGCCTATAAAGCCCGTATCCGTGCGCCCATTGATTCATTCAGCAAACCCATTGAGCGCAAACAAACCAGCAGTGAACCTAAGCGGTGGAAAACACGCCCAACGTCCCCGGGTAACCGCCTTGAACCAACCTATAATCAAACCACCCGCACGCCTTGGCTTATCGTGACATTAATCGTTGTCGCATTCATTGCAGCTTTTATCGCCAAAATCTTGTGGTAGAATCGTCGCCGAATTAATGTAACGGTAATCCTTATCTATCAGCCCCCAAGGAACTCTCCATGAGCTTTGAACTTGTACCTGCCGGCAAGAGTTTGCCTGACGATTTTTACGTTGTTATCGAAATCCCCCTAAACAGTTCGATTAAATATGAAATTGACAAAGCGTCTAATTGCCTCTTTGTTGACCGCTTGGTTAGCACCGCCATGCACTATCCCGCTAACTATGGTTACATACCCCACACCCTTTGCGGAGATGGCGATGCGGCCGATGTGCTGGTACTTTTCCCAGAGGCGGTGCAGGCGGGCTCTGTAATACGTTGCCGCCCGGTAGGCGTCCTTAAAATGAGCGACGAGGCAGGAGAAGATGCAAAAATTCTTGCGGTTCCGCATGACAAGCTCACCACCATCTACAGTCGCGTTAAAAGCTTGGCCGATTTACCCGAGATTACCCTGAAAGAAATCGAACACTTCTTTGAGCATTACAAAGA
>JAYWHF010000709.1:0-5784 GCA_043777855.1 Gammaproteobacteria bacterium
CTGAAAACATCCAACAATATTTGCCGCGCGCTTGTCGTACACAAAAATCGTAATCAGCGTCTATTCCGCCATTGCTATTTAGACTGAAATATCTGAGCCAAGAATAATCATTAGCAAGTTTTGCTAACATTTGTGGCGTATTGTCAGTTGAGGCACCATCCGCAACAACAACTTCAACCCCTGTGATCATTTGCTCAGCAAAAATCTCCAGTGTTTCTTGGAGCAGTTCACTACGATTACGTGTAGCAATACAAATCGACAGCCTCACAGCTACTCCAGTTTCGCTCATCAAACACCGACACTAAGCTCTGGCAGTGGAAATACTAGCTTCGTCGCATACTGGCTATAGCGGTTCATGAAAAATTTCTTGAAATGCCAAGGCAGCACAATCAGATAATCGGCTTGCTCAAGAACCCGCTCATCTGGCCGAATGGGAATTAAGGTACCTGGCGTGAAACTACCAAATTTGTCGGGATTAACTTCAGCTACAGCAAAGATATCTTGCTCAGTAAAACCACAATACTGCAAAAGTACATTACCTTTGGTTGAAGCACCAAGACAAGCAACTTTTTTACCCTGCGATCGAGTGTGCGCAACAAATTCTTTGAGCTTTTTGCAGGCCAGATTGATACGTTGATTAAATTCAACGTAAGGCAGCATTTGATCTAGATATTTTTCTTGATGGAGTAAATCATGAACGCCAGCATATTGTGCAAAACGGGCATTTTTATGAGCCGCAGTAATAGAAAAACTACCGCCATTTACATCATTGAACTCAATATCAACAGCTTTTAGACCAGCCTTCTCCAACATGAAATGAATTTGCTTGTAGGCGTAATATTCCAAGTGCTCGTGGCATGCAGTATCAAACGAATTGGTTTGCAACATTAAAGGCATGTAGCTCTGCTCAAAAACCCATACTCCTTCATCCTCCAAAATCCGAGAAATATCATGCACAAAATCTAAAGGACGCTCTAAATCGTAGAACATCGAAAATGATGTCACTACGCGTGCTTTTTTTCCCGGAAATAAAGCAACAAATTTGTCTGAAGAGAAAAAATCACTTATGACATGAGCATCACTAGGGTAATACTGCTTAAATTTGGACGCAGTAGGATCCATACCCACTCGCACGCACTTCATATCCGGATATGCAGCTAAACTAGTACCGTCATTACTACCGATGTCCAGAACAATGGGATTATCAGAAAGATCTACCAAATTAATGATTCGAGAAATTTTTTCTCGCAAATGTTTCACCATACCGGCATTTAATCCAGAACGATAACCGTAATTATCGCCATACATTTCATCCAAATCATAGCTGTGTGCCATTTGCAACAAACCACAGAAAGCATCACCTACACACTTAACCAGTTGAACAGGACCGCTCGTAATACTTTGCACTTTTGAGCGTGGAAAAACTCCTGTCAATGCCTGTGTACCGAGATCAAGCACAGTAACTAGGTGGTTATTTCCGCAGATGCGGCAAGCGTGTATTTTTTTGTATGAACTCATTTTTAATCCTCTATGAAATTATTCGACTTTCGCGACAGACTCTAGCATCAGATCATAAGCAGTCATTTCTTGAATCATGTCCTCAAACGAAACAGTTGTCTTCCAACCTATTTTTTCAGTGGCAGCACTGATGTCTGCTATTAATTGAATCGCATCAGATCGACGCACTTCGTTACTTTTTATCTTGACGAATTGTCTGTAGTCTAGCCCTACAAATTCAAAAGCTGTTCTACAAATATCTTCTACAGAATGCAGTTTTCCAGAACCAAAAACGTAGTCTTCCGGTACATCTTGCTGAAGCATTAACCACATACCGTTGACCGCATCATTTGCATGCATCCAATCGCGTTGAGAAGACAGGCTCTCCAGCATCAAATCTTGCTGGATTCCTAGTTTAATGCGTGCTGCAGCACTTGTTATTTTCCTTGACACATAATTGTGTTTGCGATGAATACTTTCGTGATTGTACAAAATAGCTGTACCTGCTTTAATCCCAAATGAATGTCTGTATATTTTTATCATGTGCCAAGCAAAACATTTAGCTGCACCGTAAAAATTTACGGGATACACTGGCGTATGAATTGTCTGCGGTGTCACATCAGCCCCCGCAAAAACCTCACTACTTGCGGCAAAACATATCTTTGACTGCTGACTAAACAACCTAACTGCCTCTAAAAAATTTACTACTGATACTCCGTTAGTTAATGTCGTTGTAACTGGATCTTGCATCAAAGAAGCACTTGAAGATTTAGCTGCTAACAAATAGATTTCCGTTGGTTTTATCTCAGCGACAATCGCGTTGACCTCGTTGCAATCATCAAGATTAAGTTTATAAATTTTTTCTATTCCGTCGATACTACTAATGCTTGCAAGCTGTCGATGGGTAGTGCCATAAACTTTGTAGCCTAGACCATTCAAAAACCGAGTTAATAATATGCCGTCCTGACCTAGGCAACCTGTAATTAACGCATTTTTATTAGACATACAGTATGAAGTAAGTTATTCAAATCGGCATCTAATCGACATGTGGATTATTTTATTTAAAAAAATCTACGGTTGTTTTAATCGAGAAATACTTTTGATGTCAAAAATTTATCTATGCAATCTATCTTTTAGGATAAAAATACGCATAAAAACTTGAATGTTTCCTTGCGATATTTTGCCAATTACTATCAGAGTGCTGTTGATTAATACGGCGTCCTGATAACTCATTGAGTGCGTTGCGCATACCAGAAATATCAAAGGGTCTCGAGTTATAGACGTTCGTATTCTCATCGTAACCTAAAGCGTTCAACGAGGTAGTAATTACTAACGTGCCTTGGGTTACCGCGCTGTGAATAGAAGTATTCCAGTCACCACCTCCATCTAAGAAGGGTAGTACAACAGCGTCGGCAGAAAACAGAAGATTAGCTGTGCGTTCTGAGTCAGCATATCCAGTAAAGCGAACTTGCTGATCAGTCCATCCTTTCGTTACTGCGGTGGCTGTTAGCTTTGCGACATATTCTTGATTTGGGGTAGCTCCAATGATTATGAGCATATCAGTTTCAGGATCTGCGATTTCAAAAAGATGCTCGATGCCTTTTTTCGGATAGACGAACCCAAAAAAGGCAATCAATCGCTTTTGTTTACCTAGGCATTCAGCGCGGAGTTTTTCTCGCTCTGTCGGGCAAAGTTGACTCGCTGGTATTGCACTGGCGTTCGGAATAATAGTATTCTTGTATTTAGAAAGAATACTTTCGAAAAATCTAGGACTCAGTTTAAGAAAATTTGGCCTTACGAAAATGAGACCATGTGCACCCAAAAGGAGTAGGAAAAAAAGTACCGTTTTTCTGTAGCCATATGGTTCATGCCAAGTCAGCACCACCTTATTGCCCAGAACTCTGAGGAGAATTGGTAAAAATAATGCAACCGGTCTGCCATAGAAAGCTTGTGATGGATATTGAATATGAACAATATCAGGTTTGTAATTTTTTATGACTGTAATAATTCTTTGACATTCAGACAAAGTCCATCCTGAAATAACATCAAATAAATCATATCTTGTGAAATGCGAAGTGCCTGTCTTTGCTGTTATCTTAGTTAAAACACCAATCTGTACATGCTCATGAGTATTTAAAGCGTTTGCCAGTTTTTCGGCATAGTCACCCACACCGCATGGAGTCGGGGGAAAACATCCAGCTATTAACATCACACGCATCAGCTCACCTTGCGCAACACCAACCAACCAAAGGTGTAGTCATAGTTTAAACAGTGTATAGCGGCTTCTTCAGCCTTGTTTTGTATTTCACCTACAGGAGTTAATCCATATGAGGCGGCAATTGCGAGCATTTTTTTAAGATCTAGATTGGAAAAAATCAACCAATCCATATCAAAAAATTTGATGCCTGATGTGTCGATTTTTTCAGGCCAATAGTCGAATGATGCCAAAAAATGTCCGCCATTGGACAAAAGTCTTGCCACTTCGGAAAAGAGGCGATGAGGATCATAACCATGCTCAATAACTGAAATAGATGTAATGACTTTGAAGCTACCTTGCTCGAATGGAGTAGCCATAAAGTCTGAAACTGTGTATTTGATTGTCCCGAGTTTGGGCATACACATTACTTCAGGATTCAAATCAACTGCGTGAACATTCGTAAAACCCATTTTCGCCAAAGACACTGGTAGCTCTGAGCAATACGATCCCAGATCAAGAATGTAGTCTTCTTTTTTTGAATTTAAATCAATGAATTTGATCGATTCAAGGACATCCCAACTCTTAACAATATCACCAATCGGCAGCCCAATTCCAATACCAAATCTACGAGCATGCCGCCGCAGTTTGTTTTCAATTACAGAGCACCCCAAGCGCGTAAGCTCTGCTCTTGATTGACGAATCATTTTTTTTGATTTAAGTACTTTAAACATGATATGAACACCTTATGTTTTTATGTGGATTTATTGCTAATTGAAAAAAGTTTCTTCGAAAGAGGCAAAAAAAACATACATACCGTTATTGTAATAATCCAATATACAGCTATTAAAAATATGAAAAATACTGTTGAAAGTTCAGTAATTTGAAATTGAAACAGTACAAATAGCACTCCTACACTGATGCAAATTGGAACAATAATGCCATACTTGTACCAATGAAATTTTTCTGTTGTCAATAACCGTTGGTGCATCAAATTAGGAGTAACTAAAATATAACCTAGATTAAGAAGCATCCATATCATCGCTCCGCCTATTGCTCCATAAGTTGTACCAGCCCACCAAATTGCAGGAGAAAGAATGAGAATTGCCCACACGTTTGTTAGCAAAGCTAATCTAGTCCAACCAGATGCAATTTGTAAAGCATAAGGCATATTCATCAATCCATTACATGCGTTCCCGATAACTAAAAATGAAAGTATCAACGCACCTCGTGACGCAAGTTGGTTGTTTGAAGTCCAAATCGATAAAAAATTATGAGAATAGAGGGATATCAAAATAGCAAATGGAATGACAAGAACGCCTAAAGCTTGACTGCTGAGGTGATACATTTCTGTCAATTTAATTGTAGATTTAACTTCAATTAACGAAGCAAATCTTGGATACATCACAGAATGAATCGGACTAATGAGCATGTAGGGGGCAGTCGCCAGTGACGAGGCTACCGAATAGATCCCGAAATCAGTCAAACTTAGAATTCTACTGAGAATTATTTTGTCTATCTGAGTCAAGAAGATACTTGTAATTGCAATACCAGTCATTCCACTTGCAAAGTTAAACGACGATTTGATAATTTTCAAACGAATCATAGGTCTATGGTTATCTATTGTCGCAATAGCTTTCCAAAGCATTAACCGCAAAACGATCGTTTGCACAACTGAGCTCAATAATTGAGCAAGAAAAAAACTATGCAGAGTTGGATATAGCCATATGGCGCAAACTGTCAATACAGTTCGTAGCGTCGATAAAAAAATCGTTGCGTATCCTAAATGTACATCTCTTTGCAATCCAGTTAAACCTAGAGTGTACAAATTGGAAGGCCACTGGCAGCACAATGAAAATCCAGCTATTGCCAAGGCAATAGCGATTTCTTTTCTGTCCAAAGAGTCTGGCTGTATCCATTGGTTTGCTAACGGTGTTGTAATAGCAAATATTGATAGACCAATTACAAGAGCGATTACTGCATAAACACACTCAAATGTTCGCACCGTGTCACGCCGTATCCTGTTCTGACTCGCTGTAATGCAATTTTTTGCCAGATGGCGAACAAGAGTAGATCCTAGACCTAAGTCCAAA
>JAYWHF010000710.1:0-5778 GCA_043777855.1 Gammaproteobacteria bacterium
ATCTCATATCTCTTGCCGGAGAAAAAGCGACGAGCTTACAGGTAGCTGATCTCTTTTTCTATGCGGGTTGAGTTATGCACTTCGCAGTTGAATCCGCCTCGCCTTAACTCCAGGAATTTCAAGGATACAGCGTTCCATTTCGTTCCATGAATTATCTTTTGAGCCATCGTCAATAAGAATAATCTCATAAAGAATGTTGTCATTTTGTAGAATGTTAGCAACTCTTAGCGCATTATTTTTAATAGTATTTGCTTCGTTGTAGACTGGTATGACTACAGAAATAAGATTTACCTTCATTATTTGCTCCTGTTTTTACTGAAGACTACAAAATTAAGAATTGCGAAATTCCAAAATACTACTAGGATTTGCATAATGATTTTTGCTGCTTCAATTTTAATATCAAAATAAGCAGATACTTTTGGGATGAAGTAATTTGTAATGGCGATATTAATTATCACAAGTAATCCGACCATGAGCAACTGAGGAAGTGGTTGCCCTTCAGATTTAAAAGCCCAATACTTTTGCAGCAAAAATGCACAAATAAAGCCAACGAGTACGCCAAGGGTATTTGCTATTGTTATAGACGTTATAGAAAATAGAGAAGAAATGGAAAAAGCTTTTAGCAGCCTTAGAAGGATGGCAAAAGTCATGAAGTCCAGAAGTGCAGCTGTGCCTCCCGATAGCCCATATTTAAAAAACCTTATGACGTTGTAGTTCATTTAAGTTGCTCTGAAAGGGCATTGAGCCGTCTTTTGGATTAATCAACGGTAGGCGGGTATTTCTGATTCTTTAAATTCTGCTCCGCTTCTTTCAGCAGCACGGGCCATTTATCTAACCAGCAGCAGCTATGATCGAAGCCCTCTATGACGGACAAAGACCGCCCCATTTTTTGCATTAAATCCATATTTATTTTTGGTGGTACAACTTCATCTGCACTGCCTGCAAAGTGGACTTGCGGAATTTTTCTCAACGGAATTTTTCGTGCAAGGTTGATTGAGTTTTTTAAAGGAGAATAACCCTGTTGATCTGTCCAAGCATCTATATCCATATTCGCCGCAATTGTTATTACACCGCTTGCAGCTTCTAACTCTTGAGCAATTAACATAGCCAGAGTGCCACCACCACTGTGCCCAATTAAAATAATCGGCAATGACTGGTTCGTAATAGACAACTGTTTTACTTTCTCTTTTATTGCGTCTTTCATTAACGACACGACTTCAGTGGAGTATCGTGCATCCGTCCAATAATGCGAATTGCATGGGCTAGGATTTTTTTGATGGCGCAGTGATTTATAAAATTCGGGTTGCTGATAGTAACAAGGGCGTCCCAAATAGAAGCTCAGCTGTGGATCTTGTTTCATTAATGCAAGTGCCAACGGGTAACGGGGTGTTGGGTTGCGAGCAATTAAATACCGTTTAACCCACGGTGTCCCGTCGCCTTCGATATAGATATGAATTGCATTGATGTCGTTATTTTTGGCGGGCTGTTCTAGTAGCAACAGATCAAATCCGTTTATTTTTATCCATTCTGTTTCTAGCCCTAAAGACCAATCCGACAGTTTGATGGGTTGAGGCCCCGCACAACTTGCCATCATCAGGGCTAGCGTGGCCACAATAAGCACGCGAGTTTTAAATAGCGTAAGCACGCCATTGATAGCGCCAAGGCTATCGAATCTTAACGTGTTAACTTTCTGATTGCTTACAACAGTGCGCGCTAATATCTTTGCTGAAAACATATGCTTCCCATTCCAATTTCTTTCTCGGTAGTAAGTTTATATTGCCGTTTTGTTAAACCCCTAGAATAAAAATAGTGCCAGATACCGTAAATAAAATGGCTAGTATCTTGCCGATGTTCGCTAGGCGAATCGCCCCTGTTCGTTGAAATGTCATTATGCTAAATGCGTAGAGCGAACAGAAGGTTAGTAAAATGGGCACTATGTATCTGAAGTCAATATTAGCGGGGAATGTCATTCGCATATAGGTAATTCCCGCCCATAGAAAAAAGCCAGACAGTAGAACAACGGCCTGTTGTTTAAAATCATGTTTGGTCATGTAGTAAAGCCCGAACATGATGTAGAGAAGCATAATTATTGCTAGTAGGCTGCTTAATACGGCGGTGTTCGTACACAGTAAGCTGGGATATTTAAATTCGCCAAAGAGCCCTGTTTTACCCAAATAGTTCCAGAAAAATTGACGGCCCATGCGGTCATCATAAGGGTCTGTATAGGGCTCGGTAACAAAAGTTTTTACGTCGATCCAAAGATAATTGGATGCGGTATTGCCCACTAAATTGGCTTGCGATAAGCCATCAATATTATCAATGTAAAGTTTATCGCGTTTACCTTGTAGCATTAAGATGAATCCGGGTGCGACTGTAATGGCGACAGCTGTAAATAGTATTAAGCAAGGCAATACAGATAGTTTGAAATAGGCTAGATACTCTTTCGCTTTTATCATTTTGTACAAACCGACAACGGCTAATACCGCCACTAAAATTTCGCCGTTTGCTTTTGTAAGAATAGCTGCTGCGCCAACAATGCTTGCAATCATTAGGTCGCGTTTTTTGTCATCTCGGTACCATTGGAGGATGTAGTATAGGCTGGCAGTAAACAAAAAATATTCCATGGGATCATTGCCAATACGTACGGAGTGAATTATTGCAACTGGCCAGAACGCAAATAGTGCCCCTATAATCCAAAATAAACCGTTGCTGTTAAATTGAGCCCAAAAACCTTCTAAGAATGACCCGATGCCACCTTGTGAATTATTCTCAGGGCAGTTTTTTCTCGTTGAACTACTCGCAGCAGAACTGCCCATTGTGGTGTGAGGTTCAAGATCTTTTTTGTGGGTAGGGTGATTCAGTGAAATTCGAAATGGGCGGTAGACTTTTGCAGATGATTTTTTTTGTTCGGG
This sequence comes from Gammaproteobacteria bacterium, assembly GCA_043777855.1. Lineage (GTDB taxonomy): Bacteria > Pseudomonadota > Gammaproteobacteria > Pseudomonadales > Cellvibrionaceae > Cellvibrio. The sequence goes on from JAYWHF010000710.1 coordinate 2,913, forward strand.
TGTGTGAATCAATTGATTTAATATGAGCAGGCCGAACAGAACAAAGCCCATTGAGTACGCCAGGCTTAGCAGTTGCTCGACACGGTAAATGGCAAATTTATTCGTCGGCTGAAAAACTTCCGCGATTTTATACACAATGGCACCGGTGTAGTAGTAAAGCGGCGGATGGAAAAAGGCACCTCCTACGGCGCTTTCTATAGGCGGCGGCATCCAATTTTCTGCTAAATATTCAATGTATCCTGTATGGTCGCCTAAGTCGTGATCGCGCACATCCGGTGGTGTTGCTGCAAAATAAATGATTCGCATAACAAATGCGCCAAGAAATAAAATTTTTATCGATGTTTTTAGTGTGGATACGGTGAAAAATTTGTAGGCGAGCAAAACTGCTATTAACGCGAATAAAGCAGAGAGTATGTTGCTATAGCTATTGTTACCTACAGAGCTAATAACAACGCCCATCAATCCACCGGAGTCGGCATAAGTGATTTCAATATCATTCTTGCCACTGCGTAGATAGGGTTTTAAGTCGTATATAAATCCTTTGGTGTAATCCCTACGTTCTTGATAAGAGATCATGTCTAAATTTACGGGAACCTTGTTAATCGTTATTGTCAGCACTTCATCGTCCGGCACAAAGCGTACGGTGGTACTCGCATAAGGACCTAGATTGATAACGCCATTCAGTTTATAGACACCACTTTCAGGCGATTGAGCAAATGCTGGAAAGTTAACGCTTTCAACTCTTCCCGTTGGATAAGTTAACGTGAAGTCTGAGTAGCTCAGTTGAATCATTCTTGAAGCAAAAAATATAAGGCCCAAGACAATAAAAATTAAGTAGGTTACTTTTGACTTCATTGCGGCAAAAAACACTGATTTCATTTTATTGTACATCCTTAACTTGAGATTGAAGTTTTTTAAATTCTGCTTTCAATATGCCCACTTCTTGAATTAAATTTTTATTGCTTTCTGAAAGTTTTGAAATAACTACCGAGAATTGAATTAAAATGAAAAACGAAGATACTATCAGCATCAATAGCAAGGCAGAGGGCGCATAGATAATGCCCAGAGTGCTTGCGAAAATTTGCAGCATGGGTTTGAAAATTGAGAAAAAAAGAAATACAGATCCACAGCCTAGCCAAAGTAATGAGTATTCTTCTTTGAGTTTTTTACGTTTAATTAGCCCAAATATGATTAGTATCAGAGAAATGCTCCCGATCACCGAGAACACTTGTATTCTGTTGTCGACCAGTGAATAAAATAAATCAAGCATTCTTTATGCTCCTGCGTACCTTGTTTCTCTGTGATGTCATTAGCATGGCTAAGATAACCTTGATCATGTAGTAAGCTGATTTTAATCCAGAAATAGAAGATTCGCCGCCCTGCCTTTCCAGCATTTCGACAGACACCTCTGTAACTCTAAAATCATTTTTCCCCAATAAAATGATAGTTTCTGGTTCCGGGTAGTCCGTTGGGTAATTTGCGGCTAAAAATGCAATAGCTTCTTTGTTGTAAGCTCTAAACCCTGAAGTGCTATCAGTTATCTTTTGCCCAATTAAAAGACTGCTTAAAACTTCAAATACTTTAATCCCTATTCGACGCATAAATGTAGATTGAAAACCCGAGGTTTTTTGAATAAAGCGAGAGCCTATACATACATCGCATTGCCTATTTCGCAAAGGTGATAGAAGATGTTTAATTTCCGACGCTAAGTGTTGCCCATCACCATCAAACTGAATTGCATAATCAAAGCGATGGTAAAATGCATATTTGAAGCCGGTTTGCACCGCTCCGCCTATGCCTAAATTCGCCGGCAACTGAATGACAGTGGCGAGCCCACTCTCTTCTGCTTTTTGCTGCGTGTCATCTTTAGAGCCATCATTAATTACCAAACATTCGAAATAGGTATTCTCGCATTTAAGAGAACGAATAACCTGATCGATATTTTTTTCTTCGTTGTATGCCGGAATGATGATAATTATTTTATCTGGATTCATATTCAAGTCCAATCCTACTTTTATTTCTGTTGCTCACCAAATTCGTAAAAATATGCCTCATTGCAATTCATGAGCGCTGCTGGGTTAGTCAGTTTTCTTCTTGATTTTAATGACAGTATTTATCCAGTCGGCATGATCCCAAGTATCTGCTTTTATCGCAGTAACTTTTAAACTGAGTTCTTTTACCCCACTAACATCAACCTGGTAAATCTGGCCTGATTTTTCGTACCCGTAAAATATTTCAGATTGCCAAAGTAGTTTTTCATCACCCCATACTGAAAACTGCACGTCCGCCGTACCAACTTCATCGTCTAGGCCAGCAATAAAACTAAATTGAGAAGCACCTTCTGGCAGTTCGTATTGGATGTTCGAGTTTGCGTGGGTACCCAAGCCCTGTTCGTAGCGTTTATTGTTGACGGAAAGTATATTGCCATCATAGCTGCGATTGTACTTGAGGCTTCCATAGTCTTGCACCGCACTAATTTGTGGTAGCGATGTTAGCAGTAATTCATTTTCCTTTAATACTAAGGAGTGAATGCGATAACTATCATAAAATGAAAAGAACATGACTGAGACAGCCGCGATGAAGACCCACACCGATAATGCGGGCAATTGATATGCTGCTCTGCTAACTTTTTTAAGTGATGTAAAAAGGCCTTCACCAAAAATCATTTCTAACAAACCTAACGTCATTATCGCTACCATTATCCATGCAAGGCCATGCCAAATGTCAGATCCATTGACTTCTAAAATAATAAACATATTTAAACTACAAAGTAGGCTGATAACAATTGGATAAATTAGTTTCTTTTGTGCAATCGCTACATATGCTAAAGCGAGAGCGGCAGCGGGGAACAAGTATCGTTCATGCA
>JAYWHF010000711.1:0-5775 GCA_043777855.1 Gammaproteobacteria bacterium
GCTTTCCAGTTAGAGTACGCCAATACAATGTTCAGCGGGTTGACGGTGTTCCTCAACAAACGGTAGAACCCTCGCCAGAACAGTTGGCGCGCAGCAAACACGAAGCGGATTTAGTCGGTAAGGCTCGCAAGGGTGATTTGCCACTGATGTTTTTTGCGCAAAAATTCCAGTGGCCATTAATAGGCCCAATTTCTGGTGTCTACGGAAGCCAACGGATATACAATGGCGAGCCTAAGAATCCACATTACGGCGTCGACATAGCCCAGCCTACGGGCACTCTGGTCAGAGCGCCGGCGGGAGGTTTGGTAACCTTGGTGCATCCAGATATGTTTTTCTCTGGAGGCACGCTCATTGTTGATCATGGTCAGGGGCTGTCATCCACATTTATTCACTTAAGCAAAATTTTGGTCAAGCAAGGCGACAGCGTTAGTCAGGGGCAGAACATTGCGCTGGTGGGGCAAACGGGCAGGGCATCGGGCCCGCACTTGCACTGGGCCATGAACTGGTTTCAAACGCGGGTGGATCCACAGTTACTGGTAGGGCCAATGGCCAAACAATAAATATTAACTCGCAAATTGCCCAGTTCTTTTAGTGCCTTGAGTAGTGCCTTGAGTAGTGCCTTGAGTAGTACCTTGAGCAGTGCCTTGAGTACTACCTTAAGTAGTACCTTGAGCAGTACGTTAAGTAGAACCTTGAGTTGTACAAACTCGAGGCAAAATCAGCAAGATAACCCTTTCGAATCACTATCAACTAGAGACATGACGGTAATTGCCGGTGTAATATGCGGCCCCTTATTTATCTAAATTCAGAGCTGATGCGATGATCGACAAGAAATTACTGAGTATCCTGGTTTGTCCAGTCAGCAAGGCGCCGCTGGAATATTTCCAAGAGCAAAAAGAGTTGGTTTGCTGGGCAAGCGGCTTGGCATATCCCATTCGCGACGGTATTCCCGTGATGCTTGAGAGCGAAGCTCGCAAGGTAAGCCTTGAAGAAAAGGAATTGCGTCGAGCAAAATGACGGCGAGGACGCCTGAATTTGTCGCCTTATTAATGACCGTTTAGTGGACCACCTATGAAAAGCGCAGAAATCCGCGAAGCCTACCTTAAGTACTTTGAACGCAATGGCCATACTATAGTGCCAAGCAGTTCCCTCATTCCTGGCAATGACCCAACCTTGCTGTTCACTAATGCCGGAATGGCGCAATTTAAGGATGTGTTTTTAGGTGGCGATAAGCGTAGTTATCTGCGCGCGACCAGTTCGCAACGCTGCGTCCGTGCTGGTGGTAAGCACAACGATCTTGAAAATGTCGGTTACACCGCGCGCCATCACACTTTCTTCGAAATGCTGGGTAATTTTAGTTTTGGCGACTATTTCAAGCGCGATGCCATCAAATTCGCGTGGGAATTCCTTACGGTAGTGTTAAAAATCCCTAAAGAACGCTTATGGGTAACGGCACACATCAGCGACGATGAAGCGGTCGACATATGGATTAAGGATGTCGGTGTAAGCCCTGAGCGCATCTCGCGGCTGGATGAAGATAATTTTTGGCAAATGGGTGATACCGGCCCTTGCGGTCCCTGCACTGAAATATTCTACGATCACGGTGAAGATGTTCCCGGTGGCCCACCCGGCAGCGCTAACGATCATTTGGATCGCTACATTGAAATTTGGAATGTGGTTTTCATGCAGTACGAGCGTCAGTCTAACGGCGCGTTAGTCCCCCTCCCTAAGCCTTCGGTCGATACTGGTATGGGCTTAGAGCGCATAGCTGCCGTGATGCAGCATGTGCATAACAACTACGATATTGATTTGTTTCAACACCTGCTAAAGGCCGCTGCAGTAGCTACCGGCAGTAGTGATATGGAGAACAAATCACTACGGGTTATCGCTGACCATATAAGATCTTGTTCATTTCTGGTGACGGATGGCGTCTTGCCGTCTAATGAAGGTCGGGGCTATGTGTTGCGCCGTATTATCCGTCGAGCCGTTCGTCATGGTCATCAACTGGGCCAGAAACAGCCGTTCTTTTATAAACTGGTAAAAGCGCTGGCTGAAGTTATGGGTGAAGCCTATCCCGAACTCGTTACGAAGCAGGGTCAGATTGAGCGCGTACTGTTGCTTGAAGAAGAGCAGTTCGAGAAGACCCTCGATAAGGGTATAGGTGTGCTGGAAGAAGCGCTGGCTAAGTTAGCAACAGCGACAATTCCTGGGCAGGTAGCCTTTACACTTTATGATACCTATGGTTTTCCGTTGGATTTAACAAACGACATAGCGCGTGAAAAGGGTTTTACGATTGACGTCGAAGGCTATGAAACTTGTATGGCCGCGCAGCGTGCGCGAGCTCGTGCCGCAGGCTCGTTTAAAGTGGATTACACCAGCGCAGGTTTAGACTTGCCTGCAACCGAGTTTCGTGGGTACGCATCTCTCCTTGAGCAAGGCAAAGTGCTCGCCTTATTGAAGGATGGTGTAGCTGTCCAGCGTTTAGCTGAGGGCGATGATGGTGTTGTTGTGTTAGATCGCACACCTTTTTATGCTGAGTCTGGTGGTCAAACGGGTGATAGCGGTTATCTCGATATCGGTACCAACAAAGCGGAAGTGCGTGATTGTCAGAAGCAAGGTACAAGTCACTTGCATGTGGTTCACATGCTTCAAGGCGCGATCAAGGTAGGGGACTTAGTCTCAGCGAGAGTTGATGAAAGCGTTCGTCTCGCAACCGCATTACATCATTCTGCGACTCATCTTTTACATGCAGCTTTGCGTAAAATTTTAGGTGAGCATGTGACGCAAAAAGGGTCCTTAGTAGATTCTCAGAGGCTGAGGTTCGACTTTTCACATTCTGAGGCTATTTCGGTCGAGCAATTAAAATCTATTGAAACCTTAGTTAACGATGAAATTCGTAGCAACACCGCAGTAGTCACCGAACATTGCGACATGGAGCAGGCTCAAGCAAAAGGCGCTATGGCGCTCTTCGGCGAAAAATACGGCAGTGAGGTACGCGTGCTGACAATGGGCGATGGTTTTTCAGTAGAGCTATGCGGCGGTACCCACGTGACGCGCACGGGTGATATTGGTTTGATGCGTATTACGTCCGAGTCTGGTGTTGCTGCAGGTGTACGTCGAATTGAAGCATTGACCGGTGCTAGGGCATTGGCTCTGTTCGATAAGATTGAAACGATTGTAGATGGCTGTGCTCACCTTGTGAAAGCCAATCGTGAAAATCTGTTTGAGAAAATGGAGCAGTTAGCGTTACAAAATCGTAAGCTTGAAAAAGATATAGCGTCCTTGAAAATCAAGCTCGCATCAGCAGGCAGTAGTGATTTGATCAGCCAAACACAAACCGTTGGTGACATTAACGTCTTGGTGCTGAATATTGAAGGGGCAGATGCGGCGTCGCTTCGCGATAGCGTTGACCTGTTCAAAAATAAATTGGGTTCAGCGGTAGTTTTATTGTCCACAGTTGAAGGCGATAAAGTTGCTCTAGCGGCCGGCGTCACTCAAAATATTACGGCGAAGGTGAAAGCCGGTGATCTGATGCGGTACGTTGCTGAGCAAGTTGGCGGCAAAGGCGGCGGCCGCGCAGACATGGCTCAGGGCGGTGGCTCTGATGTTGCGGCGCTAGATGCAGCGCTCGTGTCAGTGGTTCCTTGGGTAAAATTGCAGCTTGGTCTCTAGTTTTTTCTAAAATTTGGCCTTTAGTTTTTCTAAAACAGGCCTCTAGTTTTTTCTAAAACAGGCCTCTAGTTTTTTCTAAAAATAGTCCCTCGGTTCCTCGGGCAACCTAGCGGTTATTGCAGGTCACATTTTTACAGGACAATGTGGTAATGAGTTTATTAGTTCAAAAATACGGTGGAACTTCGGTGGGTTCTATTGAACGCATTGAATCCGTTGCGGATAAAGTGGTTGCTTTTCGCGCTCAAGGGCATGACCTCGTCATAGTGCTTTCGGCCATGAGCGGTGAAACTAATCGCCTGATTGGATTGGCCACGCAAATTCAAGCAACTCCTGACCCGCGCGAGCTAGACGTGTTGGTGTCAACTGGTGAGCAAGTCACCATTGCACTTTTATGTATGGCGCTAAAAAAACGCGGTGTCGATGCGCGCTCTTACACCGGCGGTCAGGTGCGCATTTTGACCGACAGCGCTTTTAATAAGGCGCGGATTCAAGCGATCGATGAAGTTAATATGCGCGCCGATCTGAAAGCGGGCCGGGTGGTTGTTGTGGCGGGCTTTCAGGGTGTTGATGAAGATGGCAATATTACTACGCTTGGTCGTGGCGGGTCGGACACGACTGGGGTAGCATTAGCGGCAGCGCTCAAGGCTGACGAATGTCAAATTTATACGGATGTCGACGGTGTTTATACAACCGACCCTCGTGTTGTAGCCTGCGCCCGTCGTCTTGAGAAAATCACTTTTGAAGAAATGTTAGAAATGGCTAGCCTTGGTTCCAAGGTGTTGCAGATTCGCTCTGTTGAATTTGCTGGCAAGTACAATGTACCCTTGCGCGTTTTGTCTAGCTTCAAAGATGGCCCTGGAACCCTGATTACCCTCGATGAGGAAGATTTAACTATGGAACAACCAATCGTTTCCGGTATTGCTTTTAATCGCGATGAAGCCAAAGTGACCGTGGCAGGCGTGCCTGACGTTCCCGGCGTAGCATCAAAAATACTTGCGCCCATTGGCGCCGCGAATATTGAAATCGATGTAATCGTGCAAAATGTAGCGGCGGACAATACCACTGACTTAACATTTACGGTGCAAAAAAATGATATGAGCAAAGCAGTTGCTGTGCTCCAAACCGTCGCGAAAGAAATTGGGGCGCGTGAGGTACGCAGTGACGATAAAATTGCAAAAGTTTCTATCGTGGGTGTTGGTATGCGTTCGCACGCGGGCGTTGCTTCTCGTATGTTTACGGCGTTGGCCGAGGAGGGCATCAACATTCAAATGATTACCACTTCAGAAATTAAAATTTCAGTAATCATTGATGAGCGTTACTTAGAGCTGGCTGTGCGTAGTCTGCATACCGCTTTCGGATTGGATGCCGAGCCAACAGAGGCCAGTGTAAAAGGCTAACTTGGGTAATCTGTCGGTTTAGTTATGGTAGTAAAGATTCTGGTAGTCATTTTTATCAGATGTATTGCTTCGGGGGTTTTCCTTTTCACGAGAAGTAGTTGATGTTTTTACTACTTCCGATCGTGAGAGGGCTTAGTAGGGGGGTGACGAAAGGCACGGGAGTCTTAGTTGCGCTCTTATAGGATCAGTGAAGGAGATTTGAAATGTTAATTTTAACTCGCCGTATCGGTGAAACGTTGATGGTTGGTGATGAAGTCACTGTTACTGTACTGGGTGTAAAAGGTAACCAGGTACGTATCGGTGTTAACGCGCCAAAAGATATCGCAGTTCATCGCGAAGAAATTTATCAGCGCATTCAACGCGAAAAACAAAATCAAGATAAAGATGATGACGAACAGGTCTAGTTTTAATTTTTGGTTATTCGCGGTCTGCATTTGTTAAATGTTTCTGCTTTCAGTTGTTCTTGGGGGTGGTGGGTTCTGCCTACTACCCTTGCGAACAAAAGTCATCGCATATTATTGCCTTCTTTGTGTGCTTCTCATTAGTTGCCTATTTCTGCTGCCGTGTTTGGTAAGAAATAATTCACGGCAATGTAAATCCTCTCGCTTAGCTTGGAAATAGATTTTTGCAGCAAAAATAGATGCCACGGCAGGTGAGATGCATTTGATTTAAAGTGGCTATAACCCTTTGATTTTTTTTGAAATAT